>NZ_JBJHAH010000022.1:0-65998 GCF_054050915.1 Modestobacter sp. SYSU DS0875
CCCCCCCCCCCCCCCCCCCCCCCCCCCCCCCCCCCCCCCCCCCCCCCCCCCCCCCCCCCCCCCCCCCCCCCCCCCCCCCCCCCCCCCCCCCCCCCCCCGTTCTCGACGCCGGCGGCACCGGATCAGAACTGGAGGACCGGCGATGCGGGCGTACTGCAGGGCGAGATGCCCCAGCCCGCCGATGCCGACGACCGCCACGGGCTCCGCCGGGGCCACCCCGGCCACCTTGCCCGCCTTGTAGGTGATTCCCCCGGCGCAGGTCAGCGGCGCGGCGTCGGTGCTGGAGACGCCCGCGGGCACCGGGGTGGCGAAGGCGGCCGAGACGACGGCGTACTCGGCCAGGGCACCGTCGACGGAGTAGCCGGAGTCCTGCTGGAACTCGGGGCGGTCCTGCAGCCGGAGGGGGGAACCGAGCTCGGTGCCGACTGGCGCTCTCCGTTCGGAGGTGAGTGGCTGTCGTCGCCCAGCCTGCTCAGCGGCGGGCAGCCCCGGAGAGCCGAACGCCCCGGACCCGCGGGCCGCTGGTCAGCTGCGGGACGTGGCGTCCACCAGCACCGCGGGGCGCCAGCCGCGCAGCGAGCTGACCAGCGCCAGCTCCTCGGCGCCGGCCAGGTCGGCGAGGCGCAGCACCCGCTCGCGCAGCACGCCGGCGTCCAGCAGCCGGCCGCGCTCCACCCCGGGCAGGCAGCCGACGTCGACCGGCGGGGTCCACCAGGTGCCCCCGATCCGCACTGCCAGCGACGCGACCGTCGTCTCGGTGACCTCGCCGCGCTCGTTGACCAGCACGACGTCGTCGGCCTCCGGGTGCCGCGCGGCCCGCGCGGTGTACACCTCGCGCCGGGTGGTCTTGTGCTGCAACCAGCGGCTGCCGGAGTCGACCGGTTCGGGGTCGACCACCAGTCGCACCGGCCCGGGCGCCGCCGTCGGGAGGTCGGCGAGCTCCACGGTGACCACCCCCGCCCGGTCCAGCAGCAGGCGGACCCGCGCCCCCGTGCTCCGCCCGGCCACGGCTCCGGCCACCGCGCCGCGCACCCGGTCCGGATCGCAGGCGAACCCGAGGAAGGCGGCCGAGTCGGCCAGCCGGGCCAGGTGCCGGTCCAGGTTGCGCACCGCACCGTCCTGGAACGCCATCGTCTCGATGAGGTGGTGCTCGCCGACCGGCTCGGTCAGCACCGCGGCCTTGGCCCGCACCTCGGCGCGCTCGGCGGCCGGGTCCGAGCCCCAGGTGATCCCGCCACCGACGCCGTAGACGGCCGCGCCGGTGCTCCGGTCGACCACCACCGTGCGGATGGCCACGTTGAACCGGGCGCGGAACGGGGCGCCGGGAGGAGCGACCAGGCCGACCGCACCGCAGTACACCCCGCGCGGGCCGGGCTCCAGCTCGGCGATCAGCTGCATGGTGCGCCGCTTGGGCGCCCCGGTCACCGAGCCGCAGGGGAACAGCGCCCGCAGCACGTCGACCAGCCCGACGTCGGCCCGGGTGCGCCCGGTGACCTCCGAGGTCAGCTGCCACACCGTGGGGTAGCGCTCCAGGGCGAAGAGCTCCGGCACCGCCACGCTGCCCACCTCGGCCACCTGGGCGACGTCGTTCCGCAGCAGGTCGACGATCATCAGGTTCTCCGCCTGCTCCTTGGCGCTGGCCCGCAGCGCGGCGGCCTGGACGGCGTCCTCGGCGGTGGTGCGGCCGCGGGCCGCGGTGCCCTTCATCGGCCGGGTCCGCAGCCGTGCGCCGTCCCACTCGAAGAACAGCTCGGGGCTGGCGCTGGCCACCACGAACCGGCCGAGGTCCAGGAACGCGTTGTGGGCGCCCCGCTGGGCGAGGGCGAGGTCGGCGTAGAGGCGCTCGGGGTCGCCGGCGTCGCGGGCGCGCAGCCGGTCGGTGAGGTTGCACTGGTAGGTCTCGCCGGCGGCGATGTGTTCGCGGACGGCGGCCACTGCGGCGGCGTGCTCGTCGTCGGTCCAGTCCGGCGCCCAGTGCACGGGCGGCCGCTCCCCGGGCGACGGCGCGACCGGCGGCACCTCCTCGGGCGCGCCGCCGAGTCCGAACCAGGCCAGCGGCAGCCCGTCGCCGGTGGACGGAGCCACGGGCAGCGCGCGGTCCAGGCCGGCCGCCGCCTCGTAGGCCAGGTAGCCGAACGCCCAGCTGCCGGCCGCCGTGGCGCGCTCCACCTCGGCCAGCACGCCGGGCACCTGGTCGGCGCGCTCGGCCACCAGCACCCGGTCGGGGGGCGGGCAGCGCAGCGCGGTGCCGGTGACCAGGTCGTCGAACCGGGCGCCCGGCGCGGTCGCGGTCACGGCTGCCCTCCTCCGACGACGACGGTGTCCCGGTGATCTTCGCCCACGGGCTCCCGTGGCCGGGACCGGGTGTGCCGAACCGGTCGCTCGGAGGAGTCGACCGCGGCTCCGGCGTGCGACGATGGCAGCCGTGGCGCACCCCTCTGCCTCGGCCGGCGCACTGCTGCGGCACGTGCGCGCCGGCCGGGCGCGGAGCCGGGCGGAGCTGGTCGCGCTCACCGGGGCGGCCCGCAACACGGTGAGCGCGCGCGTCGACCAGCTGATCGCCGCCAACCTGCTGGAGGAGGGCGGCCGCGGCTGGTCCACCGGCGGCCGGCCGCCCACCCTGCTCCGCTTCAACAGCCGCGCGGGGTGCGTGCTCGCCGTCGACCTCGGGGTCACCAGCGTCGACGTCGCGGTCACCGACCTGTCCGCGCAGATCCTGGCCACGGTGGGGCACCCCATCGACATCGGTGAGGGGCCCGGCCCGGTGCTGGCCGAGGTCGACCGGCTGGCCCAGCAGGTGCTCGCCGAGGCCGGCCTCACCACCGCCGACGTCTGCGCCATCGGCGTGGGCGTGCCCGGCCCGGTCGAGTTCTCCACCGGCCGGCCGGTGCACCCGCCGATCATGCCCGGCTGGCACGACTTCTCCATCCCCGGCGCCTTCGCCCGCTACGGCTGCCCGGTCTTCGCCGACAACGACGTCAACGTGATGGCGCTGGGCGAGATGGGCATCGCCGGGTCGGACGAGGACGTGCTGGTCGTCAAGGTGGGCACCGGCATCGGCTGCGGGATCGTCGTCGACGGCCAGGTCTACCGGGGTGCGCAGGGCAGCGCCGGGGACATCGGGCACATCTCGGTGCCCCCGCCCGGCGGACGTGCGGTGGTGTGCCGCTGCGGCAACGAGAACTGCCTGGAGGCGATCGCCGGCGGCGGGGCGCTGCTGCGCCACGCGGTCGCCGCGGGCCTGCCGGTGACCACCACCCGCGAGCTGGTGCAGCTGGCGGCGCACGGCGACGGGCCGGCGCTGGAGCTGGTGCGCAACGCCGGGCGGACGATCGGCACGGTGCTGGCCAGCCTGGTGAACTTCTTCAACCCGCACCGGATCGTGATGACCGGTGGCGTGGCCCAGGCCGGGCCGCCGTTGCTGGCCGGGATCCGCGAAGCGGTCTACGGCCGGTCCCTGCCGCTGGCCGCCCGCGCGCTGGAGATCACCGTCAGCGATGCGCCGGACCTCTCCGGTCGGCTGGGTGCGGCGCTGATGGCGATCGAGGGCTTCCTGGACGAGGAGTCCGTGTACCAGGGCACCCGCAGCGACCTCCCGGTCGCCGACGTGCCGGTGGCCGGCGCGCAGTCCGCCCGCTGACCGACCCGCTCGGCCACCCGCCCGGGGTGGTCCGCGGCTACGCCGACGCCGGGGTGGTTGCGGTTCGGTAACGCGGCACCGTTCCGCCGCACCTCTCCCTTGACCCTCCTGTGACGCCGGACATAGTCTGCCGCTGCGCGTACTTCTGTTCAATGATGAGCAAAAGTCAGGAGAGTCCTCGATGGCCGTCGTCCGGTTCCCCGCCCCGGGAGCGCCCGCGTGAGCGCGCCCGCCGCGCCACAGCAGCAGCAGCTCGGGACACCGCTCCTGGAGATGCGCGGCATCGTCAAGCAGTTCCCCGGCGTCCGGGCCCTGGACGGCGTCGACCTCGACGTCCGCGCCGGGGAGGTGCACTGCCTGCTCGGCCAGAACGGCGCCGGCAAGTCGACCCTGATCAAGGTGCTGGCTGGCGCCCACCAGCCCGACGAGGGCGAGATCCGCTGGGACGGCGAGCCGATCATCCTGGGCGACCCTCAGGCCGCGATGAGCCGGGGCATCGCGACGATCTACCAGGAGCTCGACCTGGTCGCCGGCCTGACCGTCGCCGACAACGTCTTCCTCGGCCGGGAGCGGTCCCGGCTGGGCCTCACCCGGCCGGCCCAGGCCAACCGGGCCGCCGGTGAGCTGCTCGCCCGGCTCGGGCACCCGGAGATCCGGCCCACCGCCGAGGTCGGCTCGCTGTCGGCGGCTGCCCAGCAGATGGTCAGCATGGCCCGCGCGCTGTCCCAGGACGCCCGGCTGATCGTCATGGACGAGCCCTCCGCGGTGCTCGACGGCGAGGAGGTCGACCACCTGTTCCAGGTCGTCCGCGACCTCACCGCCGACGGCGTCGCCGTCATCTACATCTCCCACCGGCTGGAGGAGATCCGCGAGGTCGGCGACCGGATCACCGTGCTCAAGGACGGCCGGACGGTGGCCACCGGGCTGCCGGCGCGGGAGACCTCCACCGGCGAGGTCATCACGCTGATGACCGGCCGCACGATCGAGTACGTCTTCCCGGAGCGCCGCGAGTCCGCCGGCCAGACCAACGAGCCGGTGCTGGAGGTGCGGGACCTGTCGCTCGCCGGCACGTTCAGCGGCGTCTCCTTCGACGTCCGGCCGGGGGAGGTGCTCGGCCTGGCCGGGCTCGTCGGCTCCGGCCGGTCGGAGATCCTCGAGACGATCTACGGCGCCCGGCGGGCCACCACCGGCACGGTGCACGTCGCCGGACGCCGGCTGCGGCCCGGCGACGTCGCGGCCGCCGTCGGCGCGGGGGTCGGGCTGGCGCCGGAGGAGCGCAAGAGCCAGGGCCTGCTGCTGGGGGAGCCGATCTACCGCAACATCACGCTGTCCAGCCTGGCCCGGTTCGCCCGCGGCGGGTTCCTGGGCGGAGGGCCGGAGCGGAAGGCCGCGCGCGACCAGGCCGAGGCGCTGGACCTGCGGCCGGTCGACGTCGACCGCGAGGTCCGCACCCTCTCCGGCGGCAACCAGCAGAAGGTCGTGCTGGCCCGCTGGCTGCTCCGGGACTGCAGGGTGCTGTTGCTCGACGAGCCCACCCGGGGCGTCGACGTCGGGGCGCGCTCGGAGATCTACGCGCTGATCCGGGCGCTGGCCGACCGCGGGGTCGCCGTGGTCGTCGTCTCCAGCGAGATCCCGGAGGTGCTCGGCCTCGCCGACGAGGTGCTGGTGGTGGCCGACGGCGCCGTCATCGCCCGCCGTCCGGCCGACGAGCTCGACGAGCACCAGGTGCTCGACATGGTCATGGAAGGAGCGGCCCCGACTGCGGGTGCCGCACGCGAAGGAGACGTGGCGTGATGAGCGAGACCACCACGGCGGCACCGCCGTCCGGCAGCGCGGCCGGCGCCGAGGACGGCGGCCGCGGCAAGGGTCCGGGCCTGCTCGCCGGCCCGCTGGGGCGCAACCTCGGGCTGGTCGTGGCCCTGGTGCTGCTCTGCGTCGTCGGTGCCGTCACCGCCCCCGGGCGCTTCGTCGACGTCGACAACGTGCTGACCATCCTGCGGCTGGCCGCCGTCGTCGGCGTGGTGAGCATCGGGATGACCTTCGTGATCATCGGCGGCGGGATCGACCTGTCGGTGGGGGCGCTGGTCGCGCTCTCCTCGGTCTGGGCCACGACGCTGGCCACCCAGGCGATGGCCGAGGACTTCCACTGGATCGTCATGGTGGGCACCGCCGTCCTGGTCGGCGCCGGCGCGGGACTGATCAACGGGATCGTCATCGCGTACGGGAAACTGGTCGCCTTCATCGCCACCCTGGCGATGCTCGCGGCCGCCCGGGGCCTGGCGGAGATCATCGCCAACCGGCGCACCCAGATCGTCCAGGACCGCGGCTTCATCGAGTTCTTCGGCGGCGACGTCCTCGGCGTCCCCACGCTGGTGATCGTCTTCGCCCTGGTCGCCGCGGCCGGCTGGGTGCTGCTCAACCGCACCACGTTCGGCCGGCGCACCTTCGCCGTCGGCGGCAACGCCGAGGCCGCCCGGCTGGCCGGCATCCGGGTGCAGCGGCACACGGTGTGGCTGTACGTGCTGTCCGGGGTCACCTGCGGCATCGCCGCGGTGATGCTGATGGCCCGGACGACGACCGGCAGCTCGACCCACGGCACGCAGCTCGAGCTCGACGCGATCGGCGCCGTCGTCATCGGCGGGACGCTGCTGGTGGGTGGGCGCGGCACCATCGTCGGCACCGTCCTGGGCGTGCTGATCTTCACCACGCTCGGCAACGTCTTCACGCTGAACAACCTGTCCAGCTCCGCGCAGGCGGTGGCCCGCGGCGTGATCATCGTGCTCGCCGTCCTGCTGCAGCAGCGGCTGGCCGCCGGTGGGGCCCGCCCCCGCAAGAAGGCCCGCGGGGGCGGTGCCGCGGCGCCCGGCAACCCGGCCGGCGCCCTGCCCGGCGGCTCGGCCGCCGCCGGTGGGCCGGCCGGCGCTCGCCCCGGCGACTCCAGCGGCCGCCCGCCGGCCTGACCCCACCCCACGACCACCGGCAGGCCACCCGGCCCGCCGGCGCACCACCCGACTCCCTGGCGGCACAGCCAGGGCGGCGATCTGCGAGGAGAGAACATGTCTGCAACGAAGCAGCGTCCGTACGGTCGCCTGCTGTCCACCGCCGTCTGCCTGGTCGGCGCCGGTGCCCTGGTGGCCGGCTGCACCAGCAACACCCCGGAGAGCTCCGGGTCCTCCGACGGCGGCAGCAACGTCGCCAGCTCGAACGACGAGACCGGCGAGACGGTCCGGATCGGCTTCTCCGCGCCGGCCGCCGACCACGGCTGGATGGCCGGCATCAGCAATGCCGCCCAGGCCGAGGCCGACCGGCACGAGGACGTCGACCTGATCGTCGCCGAGGGCACCAACGACGTCAGCGCGCAGATCGCCCAGGTCGAGACGTTCATCAACGAGGGCGTCGACGCGATCGTGCTCCTGCCCTTCGACGGCGCCGCGCTGACCCCGGTCGCGCTGCGGGCGATGGAGGCCGGCATCCCGGTGATCAACGTCGACCGGGAGTTCTCCAGCCCGTTCGCCGCCCGGGCCACCATCCTGGGCGACAACTACGGGATGGGCGTCTCCGCCGGCACCTACATCTGCTCCCGGCTGAGCGACCAGCCCGACGCCGTGGTCGCCGAGATCGCCGGCATCGACTCGCTGCCGCTCACCCAGGAGCGCAGCCAGGGCTTCGCCGACGCGCTCGCCGACTGCGGCCTGGACGTCGACAACCGGGTGGCCGCGGAGTTCACCGTCGAGTCCGGCGAGGAGGCGGCGGCGAACCTGCTGCAGGCCGCCCCGGAGATCGACGCGCTGTGGAACCACGACGACGACCAGGGCGTCGGCGTGCTGGCGGCGATCAACAACGCCGGTCGCGACGAGTTCTTCATGGTCGGCGGGGCCGGTTCGGCCAACGCGATGCGGGACATCCAGTCCGGTGACTCGGTGCTGGAGGCGACCGTCATCTACCCGGCGACCCAGGCCGCCGACGGCATCGCGCTGGCCCGACTCGTCGCGCAGGGCAAGAGCCTGTCCGACCTGGTGTCCCAGGAGGTGCCGCGGGAGATCGTGCTCAACGCGCCGGTGGTCACCAGCGAGAACGTCGACCAGTACATCGACGACGCGTTCGAGTCCTGACCGCATCCCCGGTGCCGCCGGTGACCACCTCCGGTCACCGGCGGCGCCGGTCCCATCCCTGGAGCCTGCAATGACCCACCCCGCCCGGGCGCCGTTGCGCGTCGGCCTCATCGGCTACGCCTTCATGGGCGCCGCCCACTCCCACGCCTGGCGCACCGCGCCACGCTTCTTCGACCTCCCGCTGGATCCTCAGCTGACCGTGCTCGCCGGCCGGGATGCCGCCCGCGTCGCCGAGGCCGCCGACACGCTCGGCTGGTCGTCGACCGAGACCGACTGGCACCGGCTCCTCGAACGCGACGACGTCGACCTGGTCGACATCTGCACCCCCGGCGACACCCACGCCGAGATGGCGATCGCCGCGCTTGCCGCCGGCAAGCACGTGCTGTGCGAGAAGCCGCTGGCCAACTCCGTGGCCGAGGCCGAGGCGATGGCCGCCGCGGCGGAGCGGGCCGCCGCCACCGGCGTCCGCGCCATGGTGGGCTTCACCTACCGCCGGGTGCCCGCGATCGCCTTCGCCCGACAGCTGGTCGCCGACGGGCGGCTGGGGGAGATCCGGCACGTGCGCGCCCAGTACCTGCAGGACTGGATCGCCGACCCCGCCGCCCCGATGTCGTGGCGGCTGCAGAAGGAGAAGGCCGGCTCCGGCGCGCTCGGCGACATCGGCGCGCACATCGTCGACCTCACCCAGTTCATCACCGGCGAGCGGCTCACCGGGGTCAGCGCCGTCCTCGAGACGTTCGTCCGCGAGCGCCCGCTGCCGGCCAGCACCGGGAAGCTGGGCGGGGTCGGCGGCCAGGGGATGGGTGAGGTGACCGTGGACGACGCCGCGGTGTTCCTCGGCCGCTTCACCGGCGGGGCGCTGGCCACCTTCGAGGCGACCCGGTTCGCGCTGGGCCGGAAGAACGCCATCCGGATCGAGGTCAACGGCTCGGCCGGCAGCCTGGCGTTCGACTTCGAGGACATGAACGTCCTGCACTTCTTCGACGGCGCCGACCCGGCCGAGACCGCCGGCTTCCGCCGGATCGTGGTCACCGAGCCCGGGCACCCCTACGTCGGCGCCTGGTGGCCGGCCGGGCACGGGCTGGGCTACGAGCACGGCTTCACCCACCAGGTCGTCGACCTGGTCAGCGCGCTGGCCGCCGGTGAGCAGCCCACGCCGTCGTTCGCCGACGGCCTGCAGGTGCAGCGGGTGCTCGCCGCCGTCGAGCAGAGCGCTGCCGACCGTTCCACCTGGACCGAGATCGCCACCGACCACCCGGGAGAGAACTGATGCCCCGTCCCGTCACCCTGTTCACCGGCCAGTGGGCCGACCTGCCGTTCGAGGAGGTGTGCCGCCTCGCCTCGGGCTGGGGGTACGACGGCCTGGAGATCGCCTGCTGGGGCGACCACCTCGACGTCGCCCGGGCCGCCGAGGACGAGTCCTACGCCCGGGGCCGGCTCGACCTGCTCGAGCAGCACGGGCTGCAGGTCTTCGCCATCTCCAACCACCTCAACGGCCAGGCGGTCTGCGACGACCCCATCGACGAGCGGCACCGCGGCATGGTGCACCCCCGGGTGTGGGGCGACGGCGACCCCGAGGGCGTGCGGCAGCGGGCGGCGGAGGAGATGAAGCTGACCGCCCGGGCTGCGCGGGCGCTGGGGGTCGACGTCGTCGTCGGCTTCACCGGCTCGAAGATCTGGAAGACCGTGGCGATGTTCCCGCCGGTGCCCGAGTCGATGATCGATGACGGCTACGCCGACTTCGCCGCCCGCTGGAACCCCGTCCTGGACGTGTTCGACTCCGTCGGCGTCCGGTTCGCGCACGAGGTGCACCCCTCGGAGATCGCCTACGACTACTGGACGACGGTGCGCACGCTGGAGGCGATCGGGCACCGCGAGGCCTTCGGGCTGAACTGGGACCCCAGCCACTTCGTCTGGCAGGACCTCGACCCGGTGGGCTTCCTCTGGGACTTCCGGGACCGGATCTACCACGTCGACTGCAAGGACGCGAAGCGCCAGGTGGGCAACGGCCGCAACGGCCGGATGGGCTCGCACCTGCCCTGGGCCGACCCGCGGCGCGGCTGGGACTTCGTCTCCACCGGCCACGGCGACGTGCCGTGGGAGGCGTGCTTCCGGATGCTCAACACCATCGGCTACACCGGTCCGATCTCGGTGGAGTGGGAGGACGCCGGGATGGACCGGCTGGTCGGCGCACCGGAGGCGCTGGGGTTCGTGCGCCGGCTGGCCTTCGACCCACCGGCGGCCGCCTTCGACTCGGCCTTCGCGAGCGGGAACTGAGCGTCCGTGCCCGGGTCCCGGCTGGGGCCCGGGCACGGTCCTAGCCTCGTCGGCGTGACCGCCGAGGAGACCGCCCTGCCCGCACCGCTCACCCGGGCGGAGGTCGAGGCGGCGGGCGTGCGGCTCGGTGGACGGGTGCGGCGCACCCCCACCGTCGAGTGGGAGGCGCCGCTGGCCGGGCGCCGGCTGCCGGTGGTGCTCAAGCTGGAGCAGCTGCAGCACACCGGGTCGTTCAAGGCCCGCGGCGCGTTCCACCGCCTCCTGGCCGCGCCCACGCTCCCTGAGCTGGTGGTCACCGCGTCCGGCGGCAACCACGGCCTGGCCGTCGCGCACGCCGCCCGCGAGCTCGGCGTCCCGGCGGAGGTCTACGTCCCGGAGACCGCCCCGCCGGTGAAGATCGCCGGCATCCGGCAGCGCGGTGCCACCACGGTGCTGGCCGGCGCCTCCTACGCCGAGGCCGCCGCGGCCAGCAGCGCCCGGGCCTCGGCGCCGGGCGCGCTGTACGTGCACGCCTACGACGATCGGGACGTCGTCGCCGGGCAGGGCACCGTCGCCCGCGAGCTGGCCGAGCAGGCCCCGGACCTGGACACCGTGCTGGTGGCCACCGGCGGCGGCGGGCTGATCGGCGGGATCGCGGCCTGGTATGCCGGCTCGGTCCGGGTCGTCTCGGTCGAGACGCAGGGGACCCCGACCATGTCGGCCGCGCTGGCCGCCGGGCACCCGGTCGACGTCGAGGTCTCCGGCCTGGCCTCGGACTCCCTGGGTGCCCGGCGGATCGGCGGGCACGGCTTCAGCACCGCCCTGGCCACCGGCGTGCGGTCGGTGCTCGTCGACGTCGACGCCGTCCGCGCCGCCCGACACCTGCTCTGGCAGGACCTGCACGTCGCCGCCGAGCCCGGCGGGGCGACCGCGCTCGCGGCCCTGGTCAGCGGCGCCTACGTGCCGACGGCGGGGGAGCGGGTCGGCGTCGTCGTCTGCGGCGCCAACGCCGACCCGGCCGATCTGGGCACCGGCGTCTGAGCCGGCCCGCGCGAGGTGCTCCCGGCCGGCTCAGCCGGCGACGTACCGCTCGAACCAGTCGTTGCGGAAGGCGCCTCGGGGGTCCAGCCGCTCGACCAGCGACACGAAGTCGCCGTGCCGCGGATAGCGGGCGGCGATCGTCGCGGCGTCGGCGAGGAAGAGCTTGCCCCAGTGCGGCCGGGGGCCGAACGGCTCCAGCGCCGCTTCCAGGTGCACCAGCAGTTCCTCGACGGCGGCCTGGTGGGGCAGCCAGGTGAAGTGCAGCGCGACGCTGGGCTCGTCGTGGGCGGTGCTCATCCAGAGGTCGTCGGCGGCGATGGTGCGGATCTCGCAGGTCTGCAGCAGCGGGCGGATCCGGTCGCCGAGCGAGCGCACCGCGTCGATCGCCGCCACCGCGTGCCGGTGCGGCACCAGGTACTCGGACTGGATCTCGTCGCCGTTGCTCGGGGTGAAGCCCATCCGGAAGTGCGGGAGCCGGTCCGACCACGGCCCGGGCACCCCCTGCTGCAGGGTCGCCGGGCCGGACGGCAGTCCGGGGATCGGGTGCCGCTCCCCGTCGGCCTCCGCTGCGCCGAACAGCTCGCCCGCCGGGCCCTCGCCGGCGTCGGTGCGGGACTTCACCCAGACCATGTCCACCGCGTCGCCGAAGAGGGTGAACAGGCTGACGCTGTACCCGGCCGACATCACCTCGTCGAACCGCTCGGCCAGGGTCGTCCAGGGCAGCCCCTCGAACACCCGCTGCCGCACCTCGAAGGCCGGCTCGACGTCGAGCGTCACCCGCGTCACCGCGCCCAGCGCCCCGAGGCCCACCACCATGCCGGCGAAGTCGGCGTGACCCCGTGCGACCTGCACCACCTCACCGGTCGAGGTGACCAGCTCCAGCCCGGCCACCGCCCCGGCCAGGTTGCGGTTGGCCACGCCCGAGCCGTGGGTGGCGGTGGCCACCGCGCCGGCCACCGAGATGTGGGGGAGCGAGGCCAGGTTGTGCAGCGCCAGGCCCTGCTCGTGCAGCACCTCGGTCAGCTGGCCGTAGCGGACGCCGCCATCGACGGTGATCGTGCGCCGGTCGGGCGAGACGACGACGCTGCCGGTCACCGCCTCCAGGGAGAGCAGCTCGGCGGAGTCGGCGACGTCGGTGAAGGAGTGCCGCGAGCCCAGCACCCGCACCCGGGGTGCGGCGGCCACGATCTCCTGCACCTGTTCGACGCTCGACGGGCGGTGCAGCCGGGTGGCGCGGTAGGTGTAGTTGCCGGCCCAGTTGCGGGCCGCGGTCAGTTCCGCCGTGTCGGTCACGCCCCAGTGTCCCGCAGCCCCGGGCCGGCCGCCCGGAGAGCGGTCGAGTGACGTGCACCCCCTCTGCCACCGTCGCGGCCGACACCGGGGAGGCGTCGCGCGGGACCCGGTCGAGGAGGTCACCGGCGTGCAGCGCGCGGTGCGGCACCGGGGGAGCGCGGGGGCGCCGTCGTCCTGCGGCGCCGGTACGCCGCGCCGGTCACCGACGTGTGGCGGGCGATCACCGACCCGGAGCGGTTGCGCCGCTGGTACATCGAGGTGGTCGAGGACCCCCGGACCTGAGAGGTGAGCCCGGAGGTGCAGCGGGCGGCGGCTGCGGCGATCGAGCACTGGGCCCTCGCCGTCGGGGACGCGGCGACGCCGAGGAGGTCGCCGGGCACGGTGCCGTGGGCCCGTGCCCGGTTCGCGCCCGACGTGGCGGCCGAGGGGAGCGTCCGGGAGGCTGACGCCCGGCCACGGAACGCTCGGTCTGGTTGACTGTGGTTGAACGTTGAACCTGATCGGTCCGGTCCGCGCCCCACCCACCTGGAGGACCCCGTGCACCTCGGCGTCGACAGCTTCGTCTCGGCCGTCACCGACCCCTCGACCGAGCGCCTCATCGGCCCCGAGGAGCGGTTGGAGCACCTGCTGGAGGAGATCGCCCTCGCCGACCGGGTGGGGCTGTACTCCTTCGGCATCGGTGAGCACCACCGCGCCGAGTACTACGACTCCGCGCCGCCGGTGATCCTCGCCGCCGCCGCGGCGCGCACCTCGCGGATCCGGCTGGGCAGCGCGGTCGCCGTGCTCAGCGCCGCCGACCCGGTGCGGGTGTTCCAGCAGTTCGCCACGCTCGACCTGATCGCCAAGGGGCGGATCGACCTGGTGGTCGGGCGCGGGTCGTTCACCGAGGCGTTCCCGCTGTTCGGGCTGAGCCTGGCCGACTACGACGAGCTGTTCGAGGAGAAGCTGGACCTGTTGCTGCGGATCCGCGACTCCGAGCACGTCACCTGGTCGGGCCGGCACCGCCCTGCGCTCACCGGGCAGGGCGTCTACCCCCGCCCGCTGCAGGACCCGCTGCCCATCTGGGTCGGCGTCGGCGGCACGCCGGAGTCCTTCGTCCGGGCCGGGCTGCTGGGGCTGCCGCTGATGGTGGCGATCATCGGCGGGGAACCCCGCCAGTTCGCGCCGCTGGTCGACCTCTACCGGCGGGCCGGTGCCCAGGCCGGGCACGCCCCCGAGACGCTGCAGGTGGGGCTCCACGTGTTCGGGTACGTCGCCGAGAGCACCCAGGCGGCCGCGGACACCATCTACCCCGGCTGGCACCAGATGTTCACCTCGGTCTCCCGTGAGCGCGGCTTCGCCCCGCCGACCCGCGCCCAGTTCGACGCCACCAGCGGCCCGAACGGCGCCTTCTTCATGGGCGACCCCGACACCGTGGCCGACAAGCTGGTGCGGGTCTCCGAGCAGCTGGGCGGGGTGCAGCGGATCTCGCTGCAGATGACCAACCCGCGGCTGGCGCACGCCGACCTGCTGCGCGGCATCGAGCTGCTGGGCACCGAGGTCGCGCCGAGGGTGGCCACGGCCTGACTGGTCGCGGTGTGTGCGCGGCCGGGTGCGGGTAGTCGACGGGGGTCTGAGCCCACGGACACCCGGCCGACAGAGGAGGCCGCACGCATGAGCACCAGCGACAACCACGTCCTCGCGCAAGCCGTCCACGACCTGGGCTCCGCGCTCTGGTTCGGGGGCACGGTGATGGGCGTCGCCGGCGTGAACAAGTCCGGCGCCGACCTGGAGCAGGGGATCGACCGGGTGCGGGTGGCCAGCGCCGCCTGGGGCCGGTTCGCGCCGGCGCAGTGGGCCGGCATCGGCGCCACCCTGGTCGCGGGGCTGCGGCTGACCCAGGTGGGCGGGCGCCGGGTGGCGCTGCAGAAGGGCTTCGGCACGGTGGGCGCGGTGAAGGCCGGCCTCGCCGTGGCCGGCGCGGGCGCCACCGCCTTCGCCGCCTACAGCGGAGCCCGGATCGGCCGGCTGGCCGAGGAGGCGGAGCGCCAGACGGGGTCCGTCGAGGTCAAGGACGCGACCATCCCCGCCGCCGGCACCCCGGCGGAGATCGCCACCTGGCAGCGGCGGCAGCGGATCACCCAGTTCGCGGTGCCGGTGCTGGCCGGGGCGAACATCGTCTGCAACTCCTGGCTGGTGCAGTCCTACCGGGCCGGTGCCACTCTCAAGGGCGTGACCAAGCGGCTGCTGCCCAGCTGAGCCCCCGACCCGACCGCGGCCACGGTGCGGGTCGACCCGCCCGCGGCAGGGCGGAGCCGCAGCTGACGGACGGCGCCGCGGCTCACCCTCCGGCGAGCAGGGCGCGGACCGCATCGAGGGTGTCCGCCTCGGCCGGCGTCTTGTCCGGGCGGTACCGCACCACCCGGGCGAAGCGCAGCGCGACGCCACCGGGGTAGCGGGAGCTGCGCTGGGCCCCGTCGACGGCGATCTCCACGACCAGCTCCGGGCGCAGGCGCACACCCCAGTCGGCCTGCTCCACGGCGGAGTCGGGGAAGGTGCGGGTCTGCCAGGCCAGCAGCTCGTCGGTCATCCCCTTGAACGTCTTGCCGACCATCACCGGCTCGCCGCCGTCGGGGTCGCGGGCGCCGAGGTGGATGTTGGACAGCGTGCCGGTGCGCCGCCCGTAGCCCCACTCGGCGCCGAGCACCACCAGGTCCAGGGTGTGCACCGGCTTCACCTTCTGCCAGGCGCGACCCCGGCGGCCGGCCGCGTAGGGCGCGTCCAGTGCCTTGACCACCACGCCCTCGTGGCCGTTCGCCAGGGCGTCGTCGAGCACCGCTGCGGCCTGCTCCGCGGTCGGCCGGCGCACCCCGGGCATCCGCAGCGGTGCGTGCTCGGGCGCGGCCAGCAGCCCGGCCAGCGCGTCGAGCCGCTCGGTCAGCGGTGCGTCGAGCAGGTCGCGGCCGTCCAGGTGCAGCAGATCGAAGAAGAACGGGCTCAGCAGCACGTCCGCCGGCCCCTCGCTGCCGAAGCGGCTCATCGTGTCCTGGAAGGCGCGCGGCCGGCCGTCGTCGTCCAGCGCCAGCGTCTCGCCGTCCAGCACGCAGGCCCGGCACGGCAGCGCGCGCACCCGGTCGACCAGCTCGGGCACCCCGTCGGTGACCTCGCGGAGCGTGCGGGTCCACACCCGCACCCGGTCGCCGTCGCGGTGCACCTGGATGCGCGCGCCGTCGAGCTTGAACTCCACGGTGACCTCGCTGCCGAGGTCGGTCAGCGCGGCGTCCAGCGACGAGCCGGGGCTGGCCAGCATCGGCCGCACCGGGCGGCCGACCCGCAGCTGCTCCGCGTCCAGCGCCGTCACCCCGCCGGTCAGCGCCGCGGCCGCCGTGCCCGGCAGGCTGCCCGACAGCATGAACGCCCGGCGCACGCTCGCGCCCGGGACGTCGGCCGCGGCGGCGATCGCGTCGAGCACGACGCCCTCCAGCGCGCCCTGCCGCAGCTCGCCGGTGAGGAGCCGGACCAGGAACTGCTGCTCGTCCGCGGTCGCCGCACCCAGCAACGCGCTCAGGGTCGCGTCCCGTCGCGCCGCGGAGCCGGTGCCCGACGTCGTCGCGAGCCCCTCCAGCGCGGCGTCGACGTCGCCGACGCCGAGCGATGGCGCCTCCGCCGGGTTCCCGGCCAGCCGGGACAGGGTCCGCCAGCCGACGCCGAGCCGGCCCTGGCGGGGCTCCCCGGCCAGCCACGCGGTGACCGCGCCGACCTCGCCGGCGTCTGCCCGCCGCAGCAGGTCGGCGATCACGGTGGCCTTGGCGGTGCGCGACCGGGTGGCCGCGACGGCGGCGGAGACGGCGACGACGTCGGCGAGCAGCACGCCGGCCATGGTGGCAGCCGGCCGGGGTGAGGCGCCCGGACACCGCACGGTTGTGCCCGCGGTCTCGCGGGCACCACCGGACCGTGCCCGAGACGCCTGGTCCTGCTGACTCCCGAGCCCCGGGGGTGCCGCCGACGTTCGTCGACGGCACCCGGCTGTGGGTGGACGCCCGGCTGCGGGCCCTCGTGCAGCGCCGCGCGGAGGCCGCGATCCTCCACCGGCTGGGCGGGGACGTGCCCGGTGGCCGGGCCCTGGAGCTGGGCACCGGCCGGCGCGGCACCGGCCTGCGGCTGGCGGTGGAGCGCTTCGGCGCCGAGCACGTCACCGGCATCGAGCTCTTCCCGGCCTCGGTGCAGGCCTCCCGCACGGCGACCCGCGACCTCGGCGACCGGGTCACCGTGCAGCAGGGCGACGCCACCGCGCTGACCCTGGACGACGCCTCCGTCGACGCGGTGTTCGGCTACCACGTGCTGCACCACGTCGGCCCGTGGCGCGACGTCGTCCGGGAGGCGGCCCGGGTGCTGCGCCCGGGCGGGCGCTTCTACTCCTGCGAGATGACCGCCCGGCTCATCGACAGCCGGCCGCTGCGCGCCGTCTCCCGGCACCCGGCCGACGGCGACCGCCCCACCCCGGAGGCGGTCGCGAGCGCCTGTCGGGACGCCGGACTCACCGTCGTCGCACAGGAGACGAGGCTGGCCGGCTGCTGGACCGGGCTGGTCGCGGCCCGCTCGTGACCGGCCCGGAGGCCCGCCCCGCCGCCACGCTGGGTGCCGCGCTGCGGCTGCTCGGCCGGCGGTGGCGGGCCGCCTACCTGGCTGCGCTCATCGCGGCGTCGGTGAACGCCGTCCCCGACGTGCTGCGGCAGGTGCTCGTCTGGGACGACCCGCGCTACGCCGCCGCCCTCGCCGTCGACGTCGTCGGCTTCACCACCGCGCTGATCGCCCAGCTGTGGGTCACCGGCGCGGTCGCCGGGCTGCCGGACGGCGGCCCGCTGCGGACCGGGGGTGCGCTGCACCGGGGCGCCGTGCTGGCCGTGCGGGCGGTGCGCCGGGCACCCGGCACGGTGCTGGCCGGAGTCGCCGCCGGGGGCGCGGTCTCCGCGCTGCTCACCATCCCGGCCTCGGTGGCCGCACTGGGGCTGGACCGGGTGATCGGGCCACTGGACTCCCCGGGCGTCGTGCCGTTCGCCGTCGCCACCGTCAGCGACTGGGTGGCCAGCACCGCCACCCTGCCCTTCCTGGCCCTCGTGCTCGTGCTGCTGGGTGCCGGTTGGCCGGGCCAGCGACCGGGCACCAGCCGGTCATGACTCGCGACTGGGACGTCACCCGCAAGACCATCGGCTCGCTGTCGGTGTGGCTGGGCACCGGCGCGCTGTTCGCGCCCCGGGCGATCGCCGGCGTGCTCGGCGTCCGCGAGCAGGCGGCCCGGAGCGACGTCGCGCTGCCGCTGCTGGTCCGCCTCATCGCCGCCCGGAACATCGCCATGGGCGCCGCGCTGCTCGTCACCCCGGCGCCGCAGGCCCGCCGGACCACGGAGGTGACCCTGCTGCTCACCGCGCTCGACGCCGCCGCGGTGCTGGTGGCCCGCCGCGGACGGGACGTGGCGAACCGCAGCGCCGGGCTGTCGCTGCTCGTGCTGTCGCTCGCGGCGGCAGGCGCGGTGCGCTGGCACCGCCGCTGACGGCGGCAGCCGGGAACCGCTAGGGCGTGTCTCTCACGTGCGGGTCCAGGCAAGGACGGCGGCCAGAACGACGGCGCCGCGCGGCCAGCACCGACAGGGCAGCGATGAGGACCGTCGCGATCCGGGTCTCCCTCCCGCCCTCGGTGGCGTCAGGTCGAGGGCTTGGGCCTCGGCGCGTTGTGCGGGGGCCCCGCTGTGCGGGCGGGTGGTGTCCTCAAGGACTCTGCGGCGTCACTGTGGTGGCGGCGACGGCGCCGCGCACCGCGCTGACTCGGAGGCGGTCGGACAGGGCGAGGACCTCGTCGCGCAGGGCGTCCGGGGTGATCACCTCGAAGTCCCAGCCGAGCCCGGCCAACATGCGGGCCATGCCGTCGAGGTGCTCGGCGCGCGTCTCGAGGAGCACACCGTCGACGTGCTCGCTCAGCCGTCCCGCGCTCCGGGGCAGTCGCTCGCCCGCATCCGCAAGGGTGGTCCGCAGCAAGACGGAGACTTCGTGCGACCACCTGACCGCCGCGATGCCCGACACGACCCGCGTCCTGGCGTCGAAGTCAGCGGGCACGACGTAGGAGCCGTCGTGCTGCTTGACTGAGGCGATGCGGTCCAAGCGGAAGGTCCGCACGTCATCACGGCCGTGGTCGTGTCCGGTGACGTACCACCGGCCGGAGTGGAACACCAAGCCGTAGACATCGAGCTCACGCTGCGACTCCCGCCCGTCCCAGGCGGTGTACGCGATCACGACGGTGCGCCGCGCTTGCGCAGCCGAGGCGAGACCAAGCAGCGTGTCGGCGCCGGCGGGAGCGGTGGCGCGCACCGGGGTCGTGAACTGTGCGGTCGAAAGCAGGCTGTCGAGCCGCTGGCCCAGGGCCCGCGGCAGTACACGCGACACCTTGGCCAGTGCGCTCGCCGTCGCGGCGTGGTCGGTGGTGGCAAGCCCCGCGCGTTCCGCGGCCCTGAGCCCCAGGACCACGGCGACGGCCTCGTCGTCGGTGAGCATGAGCGGCGGCAGCTTGTAGCCCGGTGAGAGCCGGTAGCCGCCGTACCTGCCCCGCTGCGCCTCGACGGGGATGCCGAGGTCGGCGAGGTGCTCGGCATAACGCCGCACCGTGCGCTCGTCGACCCCAAGCCGAGCAGCGAGATCGCCGACGGTGCGCTGCCCGCCCGTCTGGAGCAGCTCCAGCATGGCCAGCACGCGAGCGGTCGGGCGGGTCACGGCCCTCCTCGGCGCTGCTGGGGAAGAACTGCGATGCAGACCCGGCATACCGGGCGGAACCTGTCCACAAGCCAACCTAGCGTCGTGGCCATGAACACCGCCACCTACGTCCTCGTCCCCGGCTTCTGGCTCGGCGCCTGGGTCTGGCGCCCCGTCGCAGACTCGCTGCGTGAGCGCGGCCACGTCGTGCACGCCGTCGACCTCTCAGGAATGGGCGAGCGCGCCCACCTCGCCTCGCCCGAGACCGACCTGACGACCCACATCGACGACGTCGTGCACCTGCTCGAGCAGCGGAACCTGCACGACGTCGTGCTCGTCGGCCACAGCTACGGCGCCCTCGTGACGACCGGTGCGGCGGACCGCGTGCCTGAGCGCGTGGCGCGCCTGGTCTACGTCGACTCGGGGCCCCTGCCGGACGGCATGGCACAGGCCGACTTCGAGGGACCCGACGCGCGCGCGGCCAACGATGATCTGGTCATGACACACGGCGAGGGCTGGAAGCTCCCGCCGCCGCCCTGGGCCGTACTCGCCGCCGAGGTGGCCGAGGTCGACGACGCTGCCGTCGCCGCGCTGGTCGAAGGCTCGCAGCCGCAGCCCTGGCTCACCGCCACCCAACCGGTCGCGCTCACCGGCGCCTGGGAGCGGCTGCCACGGACGGGTGTGCTGTGCAGCTTCAGCCTTGAGCAACTGCAGCAGATGGCGCCACACGCACCGGTGTTCGCGCACATGGTCGACGGCGACTGGACTTACGTCGAGCTTCCGACGTGGCACTGGCCGATGATGAGCCGACCGGCGGAACTCGCCAAGGTGCTGGAGTCGGTCAGCCGCCTGGCACCAACCTGATGGCCGGGTACACCTAGGCGGGCACGCCGTCCGGGTCGTCCGGCCCCTCGGGATCGACGGTGGGCTCGACCGGCAGGTCCGGCTCGGGTGGGGCCGGGGGCAGGTCCTCGGGGGTGTCCGGCAGCAGCGGACCGGGGTCGTCCGGCATCGGCGCGTTCGGGTCCAGCGGCGGGTACTCCGGGTCGGCGGTCACAGCAGCCGGTCCAGGTCGTCGGGGCCGGGGCCCGTGCCGCCGGAGTCACGCAGCGGGGAGGTCTCGGGCAGGTCGTCGTCCGGCGGCTCGGTGGCCACCGGACCCTCGGCGTACAGGGTGTCGGGGTCCCTCGGGTCGATCTCGGTCATCCGCCTGCCCTACCCGGCCGACGCGCCCTGACGCACGGTGGCGCCGTTGTCGGACCCCTCGGCGAGACTGGGCGGGTGGAGCGGCTCCTGCTGGTGCGGCGGGGCGGGGACGTCGAGGTGCAGGCGCAGGCCGGCGGCGAGACGCAGGTGACCCGGCTGCCGGCCGCGGAGCTGCCCGGCTTCATCGCCGAGCGAGACGAGGGTGGGCCGGTCCGCTGGGTGTGGGACGACACCACCCGCTGGTACCCGGCGTTGCTGGACGCCGGCGTGCGGGTGGCGCGCTGCACCGACCTGCGGCTGTGCCACGCCGTGCTCCGGCGCTCCCCGTTCGTCGACCAGGCACTGCTGGCCGGCCCGGACACCGCGGGCTGGGACGCGCTCCAGCCGGTCGTCGCCGCCGACCCCGCGCTCTTCCCCCTCGCCGACCCCGCCGACGCGCTCGACCCGGCGGCCGAGGACGGGCGGCAGCGGGCCGCGCTGGCGGCCGCCGCCCAGCGCGGCCGGCTGGGGCTGCTGCTCGCCGCGGAGTCCTCCGGCGCGCTGGTCGCCGCGGAGATGACGCACGCCGGCCTGCCCTGGCGGACGGACCTGCACGAGCGGCTGCTGACCGACCTGCTCGGTCCCCGGCCCCCGGCAGGTCAGCGTCCGGCGGTGCTGGAGCGGCTGGCCGCCGAGATCCGCAGCGCACTGCGGGCGTCGGAGCTCAACCCCGACTCCCCGGGCGGGCTGCTCCGGGCGCTGCAGACCGCCGGGCTGCCGGTCGAGGACACCCGCTCCTGGACCCTCGAGCAGCTCGACCACCCCGCCGTTCCCGCCGTGCTGGAGTACAAGAAGCTGTCCCGGCTGCTGGCCGCGAACGGCTGGAACTGGCTGCACACCTGGGTCCGCGGCAACCGGTTCCGGTCGGTCTTCGTGCCCGGCGGGGTGGTCACCGGGCGCTGGGCGTCCAACGGCGGCGGCGCCCTGTCGGTGCCCACCCAGATCCGCCCGGCGGCGGTCGCCGACGAGGGCTGGCGGTTCGTCGTCGCCGACGTCGCCCAGCTGGAGCCGCGGGTCCTGGCCGGGATGAGCCGGGACGCCGCGATGGCCCAGGCGGCGCGGTCGGCCGACCTGTACGCCGGCATGGTCGCCGACGGCACGGTGGTCACCCGGGCCGAGGCGAAGGTCGGCATGCTGGGGGCGATGTACGGCGGCACCCGCGGGGAGAGCGGGCGGATGATGCCGCGGCTGACCCGCCGCTACCCGCGGGCGATCGGGCTGGTCGAGGAGGCCGCCCGGGCGGGCGAGCGTGGCGAGGCGGTGCACACCCTGCTCGGCCGCGGCGCGCCGCTGCCCACCGGCTCGTGGGCGGAGCAGGCGGCCGACCTGGGGGAGCCGCCGGAACCGGCCGGATCGCGGGAGGACACCGACCGGCGCCGCCGTGCGTGGGGTCGGTTCACCCGCAACTTCGTCGTGCAGGGCACCGGCGCGGAGTGGGCGCTGTGCTGGCTGGCCGACCTGCGCAACCGGCTGTGGGCGCTCGGCGAGGGCGCCCTGACCGACCGCCCGCACCTGGTCTTCTTCCTGCACGACGAGGTGCTGGTGCACACCCCGGCGCAGCACGCCGATGCCGTCGCCGTGGCCGTCCGGGCCTCGGCCGCCGAGGCGGGCCGCCTGCTGTTCGGGGAGTTCCCGGTCGACTTCCCGCTCGACGTCGCCGTCGTCCGGTCCTGGGCCGACGCCGGCTGAGTGGGTGACCGGCCGCTGTCCGGCAGGTCGTTCCAGCGCCGGTCACGCAGAGTTCGCCGGGGCTTCAGCGCCGCCGGGGCCGTGCGCGGTGGGGGACCGGCCGGCCTCCGGGCAGGCTGCGGGCATGCCCGGTGCACCCATCCCGGATCCCCACCGCGGGAGCCCCGCCCGATGAGGGTCCTGCAGGCGGCCAACTTCGTCTCGGCCACCTCGGGAGGGCTGCGCACCGCCCTGGACCACCTCGCCGAGGGCTACGCCGCGGCCGGCCACGAGGTGGTGCAGCTCGTCCCGGGAGCCGTGGACGGGGTGGTCGGCACCGACTGGGGACGGCGGATCCTGCTGCGCGCCCCCGCCCTGCTGGTGGCGCCCGGGTACCGCGCGCTGCTGGACCGCCGACGGGTCCGGTCGGTGGTCGAGCGGATCGCCCCGGACGCGATCGAGGTGCACGACCGGACCACCCTGCGCTGGCTGGGGCGCTGGGCCCGGGACGCCGGTGTCCCGGCGCTGGCGGTCAGCCACGAGCGGCTCGACCGGTGGGTGCGGCAGTGGACCCGGTTGCCCGGTGCGGCGGTGGCGGACCGGGTCAACGCCGGCCTGGTCGCGGACTTCGACGCGGTGGTGTGCACCACCCAGTGGGCGGCCGAGGAGTTCCGCCGGGTCGACGCGGGCGGCCTCGCCGTCGTCCCGCTGGGCGTGGACGCCGACACCTTCGTCGCCCGCACCGGCGAGCGGTCCGAGCGTGCCGGGGAGGTGCGGCTGGTCATGGCCAGCCGGCTCTCCTGGGAGAAGCGCCCGGACCTGGCGGTGAGCACGCTGCGCGCGCTCCGCCGCCGTGGGGTGCCCGCCCGGCTCGTCGTGGCGGGGGAGGGGCCGCTCCGCCGCCCGCTGCAGGCGGCCGCGCGCGGCCTCCCGGTCGAGTGGCTGGGCTACGTCCCCGGCCGGGACCGGCTGGCCGGGGTGCTGGCCGACGCCGACGTCGCGCTGGCCCCCGGGCCCATCGAGACGTTCGGGCTGGCGGCCCTGGAGGCGCTGGCGTGCGGGACCCCGGTGGTCGCCGCGTCCGGTTCCGCGCTGCCCGAGGTGCTGGGCCCCCAGGCCGGACGCGCGGCGCCGGGCACCGGTACCGCCCTGGCCGACGCCGTGCAGGACCTGCTCACCGTGCCGGAGCAGGTCCGCCGCCGGGCCGCCCGGTCCCGGGCCGAGCAGTACCCGTGGGACGCCACGGTGCGCGGGTTCCTCGCGGTGCACGGGGCGGCCGCGCGGGCAGTGGCATGACGGTCGTCGCCGCGCTGGGGGACAGCCTGACCTGCGGGGAGGGCGTCGGACTGCGCATCGAGCCGGAGGCCACCTGGGTGGGGCTGGTCGCCGCGGCCCTCCCGGGGGCGCGGCTGGTGCCGCTGGCGGTCGCCGGGGCACGGGTGGCCGACGTGCGCGACCGGCAGCTGCCCCTCCTGGAGGACGAGGTCCCCGGCGAGCTGGACCTGGCCACGGTGCTGGTCGGGCTCAACGACGTGGCCCGCTCGGGCTTCGACCCCGGCGCCGTCGGTGCCGGACTGCTCGGCATCGTCGCCGCGCTGCGGGCGCGGCGGGCGGAGGTGCTGGTCGGCCGGCTGCACGACCCGGCCGCCGTGCTGCGGCTGCCCGGCCCGGTCGCCCGGGCGGCACGCCGGCGGACCGCCGTGGTCAACGCCGCGGTCGACGCCGCGGCCGGGCTCCCGGGGGTGTACCGGGTCGACCTGGCGGCGGTGCCGGTGCTGACCGGTGCCGCGGGGTGGGCCGCCGATCGGGTCCACCCCAGCCGGGCCGGCCACCGGGGCCTGGCGGTCGCCGCGACCGGCGTCCTCCGGGCGGCCGGCTGGGCTCCGCAGCCGGTGGGCGAGCCGCCGCCGGGCCGCGGACCGACGGGTGCGGACCGCGCCTGGTGGGCGGTGCGCCACGGACTGCCCTACGCGGTCGGTCACGTCCGCGAGCTGGGTGGGCCGGTGGCCTCAGCGGTCCTACGCTGCGGCTGAGGCCGCCCAGGGGCGCCCGGCCAGCCAGCGCTCGGCCACCGCCCGGCCGGCGCGCAGCAGCCCGGCGGTGCTCCGGACGTCGCGCGGGCCGGCCGGCAGCGTCTCCAGCAGCCCCGCCGCCCACGCGTCGGCCACGTGCGGGACGACCTCGACCCGCGGGTCGTCCAGGGCGTCGCGGACCGCGGCGCGGTTGGCTGCCGCGCGGGCCACGGTGAACGACTGCAGCACCGTGTCCAGTGCCCCCGGCCCGCTCTCCACCGGTGCCACGTAGGGGGCGCGGCCCTCGGTGACCGGGACGCCGCAGGCCAGGGCCGGGACGACGTCGGACGCGGCGGCGCAGACGTCCACCCGGCCGGTCACCGGGGCGAGACCGCAGTCGAGGACCAGCACCCGGTCGTCGGGGCCGGCCACCTCCAGCGCAGCCGACACCGGGACCCCGTCGAGGATGCCGCCGTCGACGTGGCGGTGACCGTCGGGCAGCAGCACGGGGCGGAACAGCCCGGGCAGCGCCGAGCTGGCCACCAGGGCGTCACCGACCGGACCGGCGCGGTGCCGCTGGGCGGTGCCGCAGTCCAGGCAGGTGGTGGTCACCGTGACCGGGACCGACAGCTCGGCCAGGTCGTGCGCCGGCACGTGGGTGGCGATCATCCGGCGCAGCGGCCGGTCGTCGAGCAGGGCCCCACCGTGGCGCAGCGAGCGGGCCAGACCGGCGGTGCGGGAGCGCCACCCCGGGCGCAGGACGGCGGTCAGCGCCGGGTCCTGCCACAGCCGCGCGAGCTGGTCCGCGCGGGCCGCGTCGGGCCGGACGGCGAGGAACGCGGCGTTGATCGCGCCGACCGAGGCCCCGTGCAGGTGGTCGACGGCGATCCCGGCGCCCAGCACGGCCTGCAGCGCGCCCGCCTGGAAGGCCCCCAGTGCCGCGCCACCGCCGAGCACGACGTGGGTCCGCTGGGGCACGCGGTACCTCCCTCGTCGGTCCGGGTCGTGGTGGGCGCGGCGTGGCGGTGCGGGTGGGCACCGGCCGGCCGGGAGCGCCCCACGGTACGCGCGGACCGGCGGCCCGTGGCCGGCGGCGCAACGGCAGCGGGCCCCGCGGTCGGGTGACCACGGGGCCCGCTGCGGGCCGTCGCCGGCGAGGCGGAGGCGTATGCGTCAGGCGAGGCCCTCGTTGTGCGGCTCGATGCTCACCGACGGGTCGACGCCCTCGTCGGCCGCAGGCTGCACCGGCCCCTCGCCGGGCTTCGAACCACTGCCGGCGGCCGTGTTGCGCGAGGAGCGCTCCGGGTCGGTCACGTCGGTGGTGGTCGGCGCCTGCCCGATCCGCTTGGCGGCCTCGCCGGTGCCGGTCTCCTCGAGTTCGTGCTCGCTCACGTCTCCTCCATCCGTCGGGTGCGTGCGGGCCCCGCCCCTACCCCGGGACCGCTGGAGCACACGTGCACGGCGGGGCAGGGCCGTGCCGCGGGCCCCTCCCGGCCGTGCAGGAACCGGTGCTCCCGGCCTGCGCCCGGAGCCACCTGCGGCGATGTCAGGGGGATGCCGCACCCCGTGAGGTGTGACGTCCGGGCGGTCGGGCACCGCACGTGCGGGAGCCACGCCGAACGAGCAGGAGGCCGCTGATGTCACGGACCGACCGCATCGCCGAACCATGGGGCACGCGCACGCCGTACGGACCGGGGGACGACTGGCCGGTGCGGGTGGACGCCCACCTGGCCGAGGGGGTGGGAGAGGCCGACGTCGACCGCTGGGTGCAGTCGGCGACGATCCTGCACTCCAACGGCGACGGGCTGGACATCGCCGTCAAGGACGGCGAGATCGTCGGCGTCCGCGGCCGCGCCGACGACCGGGTCAACCACGGCCGGCTGGGTCCCAAGGACCTGTTCGGGTGGCAGGCGAACAAGTCGCCGGACCGGTTGACCAAGCCGCTGATCCGGCGCAACGGCGAGCTGGTGGAGACCGACTGGGACACCGCGATGGACGCCGTGGCCGGCCGGGCGAAGGAGCTGCTGGCCGAGCAGGGCCCCAGCGCGATCAGCTTCTACACCACCGGGCAGCTGTTCCTCGAGGAGTACTACACCCTCGGCCTGATCGCGCACGGTGGCATCGGCACCAACCACGTCGACGGCAACACCCGGCTCTGCACCGCGACCGCGGCCGCGGCGCTGAAGGAGTCCTTCGGCAGCGACGGACAGCCGGGCTCGTACACCGACATCGACCACGCCGACGTCATCGCGCTGTTCGGCCACAACATGGCCGAGACGCAGACGGTGCTGTGGACCCGCGTCCTGGACCGCCTCGCCGGCCCGAACCCGCCGCACGTGATCTGCGTCGACCCGCGCGAGACGCCGGTCGCCCGGGCCGCGACGGTGCACCTGGCGCCGCGGCCGGGCACCAACGTGATGCTGATGAACGCCCTCCTGCACGAGGTGATCGCGAACGGCTGGGTGGACGAGGAGTACGTGCAGGCCCACGCCGTCGGGTTCGCCGAGCTGCAGGAGCGGGTTGCCGACCACCCGCCGGAGCTGGCGGCCGAGATCTGCGACGTCCCCGTCGAGCAGATCCGCGAGGCGGCCCGCATCCTGGGCACCGCCGAGCGGCTGATGTCCAGCGTCCTGCAGGGCTTCTACCAGTCCCACCAGGCCAGCGCGGCGGCCACGCAGGTCAACAACCTGCACATCATCCGCGGCATGCTCGGCAAGCCCGGCTGCGGCCTGCTGCAGATGAACGGCCAGCCCACGGCGCAGAACACCCGGGAGTGCGGCGCCGACGGTGACTTGCCGGCGTTCCGCAACTGGTCGAACGAGGAGCACGTCAAGGACCTCGCGAGGGTCTGGAACCTCGACCCGATGCAGATCCCGCACTACTCGCCGCCGACGCATGCCATGCAGATGTTCCGGTACGCCGAGGAGGGCTCCATCCGGTTCATGTGGGTGCAGGCGACCAACCCGGCGGTCTCGCTGCCGGAGCTGGGCCGGATCCGGGAGGTCCTGGCCCAGGAGCGGCTCTTCCTCGTCGTGCAGGACATCTTCCTGTCCGAGACCGCCCAGCTCGCCGACGTGGTGCTCCCCGCCGCCACCTGGGGCGAGAAGACCGGGACGTTCACCAACGTCGACCGGACCGTGCACATCTCGGACAAGGCGGTCGAACCGCCGGGTGAGGCCCGGCCCGACCTGGACGTCTTCATCGACTTCTCGCGTCGGATGGACCTGCGCGACAAGGACGGCCAGCCGCTGGTGAAGTGGGACGACCCGGAGGGCGCCTTCGAGGGCTGGAAGGAGTGCACCCGCGGCCGGCCGTGCGACTACACCGGCATGAGCTACGCGAAGCTCCGGGGTGGCAGCGGCATCCAGTGGCCGTGCAACGACGAGCACCCCGACGGCACCGAGCGCATCTACGTCGACGGGCAGTTCTGGGCCGCGCCCGACTACTGCGAGAGCTACGGCCGGGACCTGGTGACGGGCGCGCCGGTGTCGCAGACCGAGTACGAGGCGCTCAACCCGCACGGCAAGGCGGTGCTGAAGGCCGCCGAGTACCTGCCGCCGCACGAGATCGTGAGCCAGGACTTCCCCTTCCAGCTGATCACCGGGCGCACGCTGTACCACTTCCACACCCGGACGAAGACCGCCCGGGCGCCCCAGCTGCAGAAGGCGGCGCCCGAGGTCTGGGTGGAGCTCTCCGCCAGCGACGCCGCCGACCGCGGCCTCGCCGAGGGAGACCTGCTGGAGATCAGCACGCCCCGTGGCCGGGTCGAGGCCCGGTTGCGGATCAGCGGCATCCGTCCCGGGGTGGCGTTCCTGCCGTTCCACTACGGCTACTGGGACTCCCCGTCCGGGCACGAGCCGGACGGGGAGCGCGGCCGGGCGGCCAACGAGCTGACCATGACCGACTGGGACCCGGTCTCCAAACAGCCGCTGTTCAAGTCCGCCGCCGCCCGCATCGAACGGCTCGCGAAGGGCGACGGCCGTCCCTCGGCGGCCCCGACCACGACCGGCTCCCGGCCGGTGACGGGTGACGTCCCGCCGACCGTGGGCGGCCCCGCCGCCGAGAGCACCGAACAGTTCGCGACCGTCACCGGAGGTGCACGATGAAGCTCGGCCTCGCCATCGAGGAGCTCCACCGCTCGGAGAACCACCTGGCCGGGGCGCTGCTCGCCGCCTCGGACCGGCACAAGGCCGACCACGAGGTCTTCTACGTCGCCCGCGACATCGCCCGCTGGTCGCAGGACCACGTGCAGGCGCTCGCCGCGATCGGGCACGACCACGGCGTGCAGCTCGACCCCGAGCCGGAGGGCGACCCCAGCCTGCTCGCCACCCTCCGTCAGCGGGCGTCGGACGCGGTGGGCCGGCGGTCGGAGCCGGGGATGCTGTTGCTCGCCGACCTGCGGCACATCCACCGCGAGGCCGCCGGGGTGTCGCTGGACTGGGAGCTGCTCGCCCAGGCCGCCCAGGGGGCCAGGAAGCCCGATCTGCTCCAGCTGGCCCAGCGCTGCCACCCGGAGACGCTGCGGCAGATGCGCTGGGCCAACGCGAAGCTCAAGGAGTCCGCGACCCAGGCACTGGTCAGCTGATGCCCGACCCGGACCGGGACGCCACCCCGCCGTCGACCCGGGTGGTCCTCCGCCCGCTGGCCACCCCGCTGCCGCTCGGCTTCCTCGCCCTCGCCCTGGCGACCACCGTGTTCAGCGCCGTCCAGCTGGGCTGGGTGGGCCCGGACCAGGGCCGGGTCGCCGGGATCACCGCGCTGGCCGCGACCGTGCCGTTGCAGCTGCTGGCCTCGGTCTTCGGCTTCCTCAGCCGGGACCCGGTGGCGGCCACCGGGATGGGCGTCCTCAGCGGCACCTGGGCGGTGGCCGGGTTCACCACGCTGACCCTGCCGCCGGGCAGCACGAGCTCGGGGCTGGGCGTGTTGCTGGTCGTGGCCGGGCTGGCCATGCTCGTCCCGGCGGCGACGGCGGTGAGCAGCAAGGTGCTGCCGGCGCTGGTCATGGCGGTCGCCGCCACCCGGTTCGGAACCACCGGGGTGTACGAGATGACCGGGTCGGCGGACTGGAAGGCGGTGGCCGGGTGGGTGGGGATCGCGCTCGCCGCGGTGGCGCTGTACGCCGCCCTCGCCCTCGAGCTGGAGGGTGCGCGGGAGAAGACGGTGCTGCCGGTCGGCCGGCGCGGCGCCGGGCGGTCGGCGATGGACGGCCGGGGTCCACTCGACCCGGGCGCCCTGGCGGCCGAGGCCGGCGTCCGGCCACAGCTGTGACCCCGGCCAGCGGTGCGACCGGGCGGGGCCGCCGGTGAGCGGGCTGCGCGACAGCCCACTCGGTGACCTGGTCGACCGGGTACGGGGGTCGCTGTGGCCCATCCCGTTCATCGGCATCCTGGTCGCCGTCGGCCTGGGCGTCCTGCTGCCCACGGTCGACGGCTGGCTCGCCTTCGGGGACCACCCGCTGACCTTCGCCTTCGGCGGCGGGCCCGCCGCCGCGCGGGACCTGCTCTCGGCGATCGCCGGCTCGCTGATCTCGGTGACCGGGCTGGTCTTCTCCCTCACCGTCCTCGCGCTGCAGCTGAGCAGCAGCCAGTACTCACCACGGCTGCTGCAGACGTTCGTCACCGACCGGGTCGTCCAGCTGACGCTCGCCCAGCTGGTGCTCACCTTCGTCTACGCCCTCACCGTGCTCCGCAGTGTGCGGACGGCGGACGCCACGACGGGCGAGTCGGCGTTCGTCCCCCGCCTGTCGATCGCCCTGGCGTTCGGGCTGACCCTGGGCAGCGTCGTGGCGCTGGTGCTCTTCATCGGCCACCTGGCCTCGGTGCTCCGGGTCGAGACGATGCTCCGCGACGTCCACGACGAGTCCAGCAGCACGATCGCCCGGGAGCTCGGCACCGGGGAGGAGTCCGGCCCGGCGGGGACCGAGGGCGACAGCCCCGCGCGCGGCCGGGAGGTGCTGCTGATCGCCCGGTCCAGCGGCTTCCTGGTGGGGCTCGACGCGTCGGCCGCGGTGGCGGCCGCCGCCGAGTGCCGCGTGGTCGTGGAGCTCGGGGCGCGGATGGGCGACTCGGTGGTCGAGGGCACCCCGGTGGCCCGGGCCCGGCTCGAGCCCGGCGCGGACCCCGACGTCGAGGCGCTCACCGGCCGGCTGGACGACGCGCTCCGGCTGCACTTCGAGCGGTCGGCCAGCCGTGACGTCGCCTACGGCCTGCGCAAGGTGGTCGACATCGCGCTGCGGGCGCTCTCCCCGGGGATCAACGACCCGACGACGGCGGTGCACGCCCTGTCCCACGCCTCGGCCTTGCTCGGCCGGCTCGCGGTCCACCCGGCCGACGAGCGGGTGTTCCGCGACGACCAGGGGGCCGTGCGGGTGGTCGTGCCGCCGTGGGACCTGCCGGCGCTGCTGCAACTGGCGGTGGAGGAGCCGCTGCAGTTCGCCGACGGGCAGCCGGCCGTCCTGCGCCGGCTGGCCGGGCTGCTGCGCGAGTTCGCCTGGCGGGCCCGCGGCCGCGGCGTCGACGACCTGGTGCTCGGTTATGCCGACGCCGTCGCCGAGAGCGCCCGGCGGTCCACCCAGGTCCCGGAGACGGAGACCCTCACCTGGCGCGACCGGGTCACGCAGGCGCTGGCCGGGGAGTGGCCCGCCGGTCCGCGCTGACCGGTGAGCCGTTCCTGGCCGTGCCGGCTCAGCCCTCCGACGGGGTCCCGCCCGAGGGGTCCTCGTCCGGGTCCGGGAAGTCGTAGGTCGGCAGCGGGTCCTCGTCCTCGGCCGAGACCATCGCGTCGATGGTGACCTCGCCGGCCCGCTCGAAGGTGAAGGTCACCGGGATCGACTCGGACGAGCGCAGTTCGGTCTGCAGGTCGACCAGGGTGATCGCCGGCATGCCCTCCGCCCCGACGTAGACGTTGTCGTTGGCGTCGACCTCCAGGGAGATGTCGTCGCCGCCGGCGCTGCCGTCGGGCCCGGCGATCCGGGCGTCGGCGAAGTCCGGACCGCTCACGTCGACGAGGGTGTCCGACTCGGTGCCGTCGTTGGCGATGCCCAGGAACAACGAGGCGTCCTCGCCGGCCTCGTACACGCCGTCCAGGGGGTACTGCAGCTGCACCTGCAGCAGCTTGATGTTCTCACTCACGTCCTCGTCGGGACCGACGGCGCCGCCCTGCACCTCGGTGCCCGGTGTCTCCCGCGGGGCGTCGTCGGAGCACCCGGCGGCGCCCAGCAGCGCGACAGCGGCGGCGGTCGCGAGTGCGCGTCGCCGGGGCGTGCGGTTGGTGGTGTCCACGGTGGTCTTCCTCCTCCGGTCGGTGACGGCCGGTCCGGCCGCCGTGGGACTCCCCGGCCACTACCCGGACCCGGCACCCGGTCGAGCTCTCGCCCCGGATCCGTGAGGGAACCGTGATGCGCGCAGGCGGGGCGGGGCGCCGTGCGAGAGTCGGCATGTGAGCGACCACGGTCACCCGCTGTCCTTCGGTGCCTTCCTGACCCCGGCCAACGCCGACCCCGACCGGACCGTCGCCCTCGCGGTGCTGGCCGAGCAGGTGGGGCTGGACCTGGTCACGTTCCAGGACCACCCCTACCAGCCCGGCTTCCTGGACACCTGGACGCTGCTGAGCTACGTGGCCGCGCGCACCGGCACGGTCCACCTGGCCGCCAACGTCACCAACCTGCCGCTGCGGCCGCCGGCCGTGCTGGCCCGCAGCGTCGCCAGCCTCGACCTGCTCAGCGGCGGGCGGGTGGAGCTGGGCCTGGGTGCCGGCGCCTTCTGGGATGCCATCGCGGCGATGGGTGGCCGCCGGCTGACCGGTGGGCAGGCGGTGCAGGCGCTGGAGGAGGCGATCGAGGTGGTCCGCCAGACCTGGGACGCCGACGCGCGGGGCGGCGTCCGGGTCGATGGGGAGTTCCACCGGGTGGTCGGTGCCAAGCGCGGCCCGGCGCCCGCGCACGACGTCGGCATCTGGCTGGGCGCCTACAAGCCGCGGATGCTCGCCCTGACCGGCCGCCGGGCCGACGGCTGGCTCCCCTCGCTGAGCTACCTGCAGCCCGGTGACCTGGCCCGCGGCAACGCGATCGTCGACGAGGCCGCGATCGCGGCCGGGCGGTCCCCGGCGGACGTGCGCCGGCTGCTCAACATCACCGGCACCTTCACCACCAGCGGACGCGGCCCGCTGCAGGGGCCGCCCGAGCAGTGGGCCGAGGAGCTCGCCGAGCTCGCCCTGGAACAGCGGATCGGCACGTTCGTGCTGGGCAGCGACGACCCCGACGACCTGCGCCGCTTCGCCGCCGAGGTGGCCCCCGCGGTCCGGGAGCTGGTGGCCGCCGAGGGCGCGGTCGTCGCAGGCCCTGCCCCCGCCGTGGAGGAAGCCGCGCCCGCGGTGGCCGGCGGGGTGTCGCCCTTCCCCGTCGTCCCCACGCCCGACGACGGGACCCGGCGCAGCGAGCGGCGGGTGTGGGACGAGTCGACCCGCCCGACCGGGCCGGCGCCGGACCCGGGGCGCAGCTACACGCCGGACGAGCTGGCCCAGGGGCAGCACCTGGTCGCCATCCACGACGGCCTGCGCGCCGAGCTGGCCCAGGTGCAGTCGCTGGTCGACCAGGTGGCCGCCGGCACGATGGACGTCGGGACGGCGCGGTCGCACATCAGCGTGCTGACCATGCGGCAGAACAAGTGGACGCTGGGCACCTACTGCGAGGCCTACTGCCGGATCGTGACCACGCACCACACCATCGAGGACCAGTCGATGTTCCCGCACCTGCGCGCCGGCGACGCCCGGCTGGGCCCGGTCATCGACCGGCTGGAGCAGGAGCACCACGCCATCCACGACGTGCTCGAGGGCGTCGACCGGGCGCTGGTCGAGTTCGTCTCCGCACCGGACGGGATGGCCGGGCTGCGCGCCGCGGTCGACCTGCTCAGCGACACGCTGCTGTCGCACCTGGCGTACGAGGAGCGGGAGCTGGTGGAGCCGCTCGCCCGGCTCGGCATGCACTGACCGCAGGGGCGCTCCCGCCTCCCACGCTCTCCGTGCGCAGTCCCCGCGCTGCCGCACGGGGGGAGCCCACGGAGACCGTGGGAGGTCCGAGCAGACGATCGGGGTGGGGGCGCTGGGACGCGAGGGGCGTCACTCGACGAATCGCCGACGGTGGATTGTCACGACTCCACAACACACCTACGGTGGCTGGGTCCGGTCGGCCGTCCCGCTCCCTGCGCGGCGAGGTCCGAGTGGACGCCACCGACGTCCGCCCCGTCATCGTGGGGACGGCGCGCCCGGTGGCCCACCGCAGCCCGCGGCGCCCCTCCCGGGGGCCCGCCGACCGCCGTCTCGGAGCCCTCCTGCTCATGCGCCCCCGTACCATCGCTGCCCGCCGTACCCCGGTGGCCCACCGCACCCCGCCCACCGGCCTGCGCCGCCCCTCGCTCTACCTGGCCGTCGCCGCCGCCGGCGCGGTCGGGATGAACGTGCTCGCCGGCCCGGAGCCCGTCGCCCAGGCGGAGGCGGCCCCCACCGAGACGGTGAGCGTGGCCGAGGCGCTCGGCCTGACCGCCGCCGCCCGCCCGGTCGACCCGGCCCGTGACCTGGCGCAGCTGGAGCAGCTGGCGGCCTCCCGCAGCAGCCGCGAGGACGCCCAGGTGGCAGCGCAGCAGGCGCAGGCCGCCGCCGACCAGGCCGAGGTCGACCGCCTGGCCGCCGAGGCCGAGGCGAGGGCCGCGGCCGAGCGGGCCGCCGCCGAGGAGGCGGCGGCGAAGGCCGCCGCCGAGGCCGCCGCGACCGCCGAGGCCGCCGCGCAGCGGGAGGCCGCACCGGCAGCCCGGCCTCGGGGCGGCACCGCCGCTGCTGCGACCCCCGCGGCCGCAGGCGGGGTGGCCCGGATCAGCAACAGCGCGGGCGGTGTCCGGCCCGTGGTCCAGGCCGCGGCGGACGCCGTCGTCTCCGCCGTGCCCGGCGCCGGCCGCATCACCCTCGGCGGCACCCGCGCCAGCGCGGCTGACCCCGGCGGACACCCCTCCGGCCTCGCGCTGGACTACATGGTGCTGAGGGACGCGGCCCTCGGGGACGCCATCGTGGAGTACCACCGCGCGCACTGGGCCGAGCTGGGGGTCGACTACCTGATCTGGGAGCAGCGGATGCTCTCCTCGCCGTCGGGCTCCTGGAAGGCCATGGAGGACCGGGGCAGCGGCACGGCGAACCACTACGACCACGTGCACGTGAACTACCGCGGCTGATCCCGCCGGGGCGTGCGGCCGTCCGCCCCGGCGCTGCCTGCGCAACGTCCCTGCCCCCGGCCGGCCGGGACGACGGGGCTCGGGGCACGGCCGCCACCGAGCAACTGGCCCGCACCCCTGCGCCGGCTCCGCAGCACGGCCTGCCGGTCACCGACGTCGTCGTGCTGCTCGGCGCCGACCGGGAGCGGGGCCTCACCGAGCAGGAGGCGGCCGGCCGGCGGGCCCGCATGGGCGCCGGCCGACGGGCACGTGCGGGTGGGGGAGAACGAGCCGCTCCACGAGCCGTCCTGACGCCGGGCGCCCTCCGCGCGGGTGCGGTCAGGGGCGCGGGTTCGTCCGCGTCCAGCCGCGCTCGTCCCGGCGGGCGCCCATGCCGGCCCGGCAGCGGCGGCAGACCTCGGCGACGGCGTCGGCGTGCCGGCCGGACTCCGGCTGCGCGTCGGCCCAGCTGACGTGCGGGAACCGGCGCAGCCGCGACCGGCTCAGCGACAGGCCGCAGACCGTCTCGTTGCGCCCCTGCTGCCAGGCGTGCACCTCACCGGCCGGCCGGCGGATCCCGTCGGGATCGGTCCACTGGTCCGCGGCGGCGACCGCCGCGCTCCCTGTTCCCATGCGGTCCGCCCTACCCACTGCGCGAGCCCCACGCACGGCCCGCCGCGTTGACCGGCCGTCGCTGCACGGCGATCCTCGGTCGGCTGCAGGTGGCACGGAGGACGGGGCGCGCATGGACGGCACGGGTACACCGCGGGCACTCGCGACGGGCGGGCTGCTCGTTCTCGGAGCGGTGCTGCTGGGCGGCTGCACCGGCGACGGACCGGCGGAGGCGATCCGCTCCTACGACGTGCGGGTCGAGGCGGCCGCCGACGGCTCGCTGCGGATCACCGAGACGATCGACTACGACTTCGGCGACGAGGAACGGCACGGGATCGAACGGCTGATCCCCGAGCGGCTGCCCCACGAGCAGACGCGCGACCGGCTGCACCCGGTCAGCGACGTCAGCGTCGACAGCCCCACCGGCGCCCCGGCGGACACCGAGCTGACCCGCGAGGACGGCGTGCTGACCATCCGGGTCGGCGACGAGGACACCGAGGTCAGCGGTCGGCACACCTACGAGATCGAGTACCGGGTCGCGGGCGTCGCCGACGCCGGCTCCGAGGTCGACGAGCTGCGGTGGAACGCCGTCGGCACCGGCTGGCAGGTGCCCGTCGACGACGTCGACGTCCGGGTCACCGGACCGGCGGGCGCCGCGCCGGTCGAGGCGGACTGCGTCGTCGGCGGCGAGGGGTCGCGCAGCCCGTGCGAGGTGGCGGTCGAGCCCGGCGGCGAGCTGCACGCGCAGGCGTCCGGGCTGGGGCCGGAGGAGGGCGTCACCGTCGCCGGGCGCTGGCCGGCGGGCACCTTCGCCGCCGCGGAGCCCGTCCTCGACGACACGTTCAGCCCGGCGCAGGCCTTCCGGGCGACCCCGGCCACGGTGGGCCTCTCTCTCGCCGCGCTGCTGGCCCTCGCCGGCCCGGTCCTGCTGCTGGCCCGCCGCGGGCGTCCCCGCGGGCCGTCCGGCCCGGTGCCGCCGCAGCTGACCCCGCCGCAGGACGGGCGTCCCGCGCAGCTGGGCACCGTGCTCGACGGACACGCCCAGCGGCACGAGGTGACCGCCACGCTGCTCGACCTGGCCGTCCGGGGTCACCTGCGGATCGAGGAGACCGGCGGCGTCGCAGCCGACGACGAGCGGGAGGACGCCGACGACGCGCCGGCGGACTGGCGGCTGGTGCGCACGGCGGCCGACCCGCGGGGCCTGCGCTCCTACGAGCGGCTGCTGCTGGACGGAGTCTTCGCCGAGGGCGACGTCCTCACCCTGTCGGACCTGCAGCCCCGGTTCGGCGGGCTCGACGGACGGGTGCGTTCGGCGATCTACGCCGACGTGGTCGAGCTCGGCTGGTTCACCGCCAGCCCAGCGGCCGTGCGCCGCCGCTGGTACGGCCGGGGCGCGGCGCTGCTCGGCCTCGGCGTCGTCCTGACCGTCGTGCTCGCGGCGACCACCACCTGGGCGCTGGCCGGTCTGGGCGTCGTGCTGGCCGGGCTGGTCGTGCTCGCCCTCGCCGGGCGGATGCCGCAGCGGACGGCGGCCGGCGCGGAGGTGCACCAGCAGGTGGTGGCGTTCCGCGAGACCCTGGCCGCGTCGGACGGGCTGGCGCAGGTGGCCGCCGGCCGGGTCGACGACCTCGCGGGCGACCCGCGCGCCCGGTACCTGCCGCACGCGGTCGCGCTGGGCGTCGCGAAGGAGTTCGCCCGGACGCTGGAGGCGGCCGGCCCGGCACCGGCGCCGGAGTGGTACGTGCCCGCGCACGGCGCCGGGTACGCCGGGATGTGGCCGGCCATGGTCGCGTTCTCCTCCCCGGACAACCCGGTGCTCTCCCCGCCGGTGAGCAGCGGCGCCGGCGCGACCTCGGTGGGCGGCGCGGCCGGTGGAGGTGGCGGCGGCAGCTGGTGACCCGGCCGGGAGCCGCGCACGCTCGTACGCTGGACGAGGTGAGCATCGCCCCGGGACCGACCGTCCGCCTCGACGACCGATTCGCCCGCGAGCTGCCCGAGCTGGCGCTCCCGTGGCAGGCCGAGGAGGCGCCCGCCCCGACGCTGCTGGTCCTGGACGAGCAGTTGGCCGGGGAACTCGGCCTGGACGTCGACTGGCTGCGCAGCCCCGAGGGCGTGCGCTTCCTCGTGGGCAACGCCGTGCCCGAGGGGGCGCACCCGGTGGCGCAGGCCTACTCGGGCCACCAGTTCGGCAACTACTCACCCCGGCTGGGCGACGGGCGGGCACTGCTGCTCGGTGAGCTCGTCGACGACGGTGGCCGCCCGCGCGACCTGCACCTGAAGGGGTCCGGCCGCACCCCGTTCGCCCGGGGCGGCGACGGGCTGGCCGCGGTCGGGCCGATGCTGCGCGAGTACGTGGTCAGCGAGGCGATGCACGCCCTCGGCATCCCGACCACCCGCTCGCTCGCCGTCACCGCCACCGGGCGGGACGTGCGCCGGGAGACCCTGCTGCCCGGTGCGGTGCTGGCCCGGGTGGCCAGCAGCCACCTGCGGGTGGGCACCTTCCAGTACGCCCGCGCCACCGGCGACGTCGACCTGCTCCGCCGGCTGGCCGACGTCGCGATCGCCCGGCACCACCCCGCCGCGGCCGACGCCGAGCAGCCGTACCTGGCGCTCTTCGAGGCGGTCGTCGCCGCCCAGGCGTCGCTGGTGGCGCAGTGGATGCTGGTCGGTTTCGTGCACGGGGTGATGAACACCGACAACGTCACGATCTCCGGCGAGACGATCGACTACGGCCCCTGCGCGTTCCTCGACGGCTACGACCAGGCCACCGTGTACAGCTCCATCGACACCGGCGGCCGCTACGCGTACGGCAACCAGCCGCTGGCCGCGGAGTGGGACCTCGCCCGGCTCGCCGAGGCGCTGCTGCCGCTGCTGCACGACGAGCAGGAGCAGGCCGTGCCGATCGCGGTCGAGGCCCTCGGCCGGTTCCGCGCCGAGTACAACGCCGCCTGGGCGGCCGGGATGCGCGCCAAGCTGGGCCTGCCCGAGGGGCTCGACGACGTCGCGGTGACCGCGGTCGTCGACGAGCTGCTGCCCCTGCTGCAGCAGAGCCGGGTCGACTGGACGTCGTTCTTCCGCGCGCTCGGCGCCGCCGCGCGCGGCGACGCGGAGCCGGCCCGCCGGCTGGTGCTCGACCTGGCCGCGTTCGACGCCTGGCTCGACCGCTGGCGCGCGCTCGCCCCGGACGCCGACCTGATGGACCGCACCAACCCGGTGTACGTGCCGCGCAACCACCTGGTCGAGGAGGCCCTGGACGCCGCCACCGCTGGTGACCTGGCCCCCTTCCAGGAACTGGTCGCCGTCGTGAGGCGGCCCTTCGCCGAGCGGCCCGGCCTCGAGCGGTACGCCGCACCGGCCCCGGACACGTTCGGGCCCTACCGCACCTTCTGCGGCACCTGACCCGCTACAGCTCGGCGCGCAGCACCGCCGCGGCCTCGGCCAGCGAGCGCATCTTGCCCGCCGCCGACTCCCGCGGCAGGTACTTCAGCCCGCAGTCGCTGGACAGCAGCAGCCGGTCGACGTCGACGGAGTCCAGCGCCCGGCGCACCCGGTCGGCGACCACCTGCGGGGTCTCCACCTCCGGGGTGGAGAGGTCGAGCACGCCCAGGGCGATGCCCTTCCCGCGCAGCGGCCGGAGCGTCGCCGGGTCCAGGTGCGACTGGGCGGTCTCGACCGAGACGGCGGCGACCGGGACGTCGGCCAGCTCGGGCAGGAACGAGTAGCCGGCCGGCCGCTCGGCGACCATCGCGGCGTAGCCGAAGCACAGGTGCACGTGCACCGGGCCGGCGGCGCCCTCCACCGCGCGGGTGAGCGCCTCGGCGCCGTACTGCCGGGCGATCTCCGGGCGGGCCTGCAGCCACGGCTCGTCGACCTGCACGATGTCGGCGCCGGCAGCGAACAGGTCGGCGATCTCCTCACGGACCACGTCGGCGTAGGCGAGCGCCAGGGCCCGGTCGTCGGGGTAGTGGTCGTTCTGCGCCTGCTGCGCCATGGTGAACGGCCCGGGCACGGTGATCTTCACGGCACGGTCGGTGTGCGCGCGGAGGAACCGCACGTCGGCGACCTGCACCGGCGCCGGCCGCCGCAGCTCGCCGGTCACCCGGGGCACCGGGATGTCGATGCCCGACCGGTTGCGCACGTGCCCGGGGTCGTCGAGGTCCAGCCCGGCCAGCGCGGTGGCGAAGTGGTTGGAGTAGGACTCCCGACGGATCTCCCCGTCGGTGACCACGTCCAGCCCGGCTTCCTCCTGGGAGCGGAGGGCCGCCAGCGTGGCGTCGTCCTGTGCCTCAGCGAGGTGCTCGACGGGGATGCGCCACAGCTCGGCGGCCCGGACCCGCGGCGGGAACTGGTGGCCCAGGCGGTCGCGGTCGATCAGCCAGTCGGGCTGCGGCAGGCTGCCGACGACCATCGTGGGCAGGGGCGGGAGCTCGCGCGGCATCCGTCCATCCTGCCGGGCGGGGCGGTGGGGCGCCCGCCCGGGTCAGCGCGGCTCGACCACGTCGTGCTCGCCGGGCACGCCCCGCGCGAGGTCGACCGGCGGCCCGCCGCCCGCCGGCCAGATCCGCAGGTCGGCGAAGACGATCGGCAGGCCGCGGGCGCGGAACGGGTCGGCGTCGTCCATCACCTGCAGGTGCACGTGCGGCTGGGTGGAGTTTCCCGAGTTGCCGCACGCGCCGACCTGCTCGCCGGGTTCGAGGTGCTGGCCCGCGCGCACGCCGACCGACCCAGCGCGCAGGTGCGCGAGGACGACGAAGGCACCGTCACCGGCTGCCAGGACCACGTGGTTGCCCGCCAGCGCCCCCGCGCCGCCCCGGGCCCGCGACGCCTGGGTGAGCGCGTACGACATCCGGGCCGGCGCCGACCGCCGCGCCGCGTGGTCGGGCTCGCCGTCGTGCACGGTGACCACCCGGCCGGCGGCGGGGGAGAGGACCGGCTGACCGAAGGCGACGAACCGCTCCGGAGGCTCGGTGGCCAGCGCCGTCCGCCAGTCGCGGGTGCGGGCGGTGTCCTGTCCGGCGAGGGCGACGAAGTCGATCGCGTAGGTGGTGGCGAACAGGTGGCTGCCGTGGCTGGGCACCCGTCGCGCCGGGCTGTTCACCGCACGCCAGGTGCCGCGGAACGGCAGCCGCAGGACGGCGGGCTCGGATCTGGGCATGCGGCTCCTCGGGTCCGGCGTGGGGCACCCCGAGCATCCACCGGGAACGGGTCATCTGTCTCGGTCCGGGTGAGGCAGCGGCCCGATCCGCCGGGCACGGTGGCTCCGTAGCGTCGACGGATCGGCGGCCGCCCGGCGCCGCCCCGTCCCAGGGAGCACCGCGTGGCCACCGTCGTGAACTCGCCCAGTGCGCCGCCGCTGGCCCACCCGCTGCTCCGTCGGTCCGGCCGGTGCGCCGTGCTCGGCGTCCTCAACGTCACCCCGGACTCGTTCTCCGACGGCGGGCTGTGGTCGACCCCGGACGCCGCCGTGGCCCACGGCCTGGCGATGGCCGCCGACGGCGCCGACGTCGTGGACGTCGGTGGTGAGTCGACCCGCCCCGGCGCCGACCGGGTGGCGGTCGCCGAGGAGCTGCGCCGGGTGGTGCCGGTGGTCGCCGAGCTGACCGCGGCCGGCGTGGCGGTCAGCGTGGACACCACCCGGGCGGCGGTGGCCGAGGCGGCGATCACCGCGGGTGCGGTGCTGGTCAACGACGTCAGCGGCGGGCTGGCCGACCCGGCGATGGCCCGCGTGGTCGCCGACGCCGGGGTGCCCTGGGTGCTCATGCACTGGCGCGGCCACAGCCGGGACATGTACGCCGCGGCCCGCTACCGGGACGTCGTCGCCGAGGTCCGCCGGGAGCTGACCGCGCGGGCCGACGCCGCCGTCGCGGCGGGCGTGGACGCCGGCCGCCTGGTGCTCGACCCCGGGCTGGGCTTCGCCAAGCGCCCGGAGCACGACGTCGCCCTGCTGCGGCACCTCGACGCGCTGGTCGACCTGGGCCTGCCGCTGCTGGTGGGCGCCTCGCGCAAGCGGTTCCTGCAGGCCGTGCTCACCGAGCAGGGCGGGGTCACCCGGACGGCGGAGCAGCGCGACCCGGCGACCCTGGCCACCTCGGTGCTGGCCGCGCAGGCCGGTGCCTGGGGTGTGCGCGTGCACGAGGTGGCCGGCACCGCCGACGCCCTGCGCATCCTGGCCGCCGTCACCGGGAGCTGATCGCGGCGCCGGGCCGGCGCTGGTGCGTGATCACATCGGGCCCAGCGGGGCCTCGGAGCCGGGATGACCCCGATGGGCGCGGGGTGATCACGAGGGCGAGCGGCCGGTGGCCTGCGCCCGCAACGACCAGGGGCCGGGGAACGCTGCGGCTGCAGCGCTCCCCGGCCCCTGGTGCGACCGGCCGGTCAGGTCAGTCGCCGGTGCGCCAGCCGGGCTGGTAGCTCTCGCGGGCCATGGCGGTGTACGGCGCCGGGCTCACGATGGCGCGCACGCTGAACTGCTCGTGCGGCTCGACGGTGGTCTTCTTGCTGCCGCCGTTCGGCTCGCCCCAGATGACCCGGACCTCGGCGCCGTGGGGGACGCTCGGGTCGACGGTCGCCAGGGACAGCGCGACCCGCTCGTTGGAGCTGTAGCCGGTGAACATCGACAGGCCCAGCAGGCTCCCGTCGGCGTCCTCGACCCGGTCGAAGCTCGACGAGCCGTAGTTGGCGTTCGGCAGGTCGAAGAACTGGTAGCCGGGGCCGTTCTTGTCGACCGGCGAGGCCAGCAGCTTGGCGACGTCCTCGGCGTTCCACTCCAGCGTGACCTTGCGGCGCTGGCTCTCCTTGTCCACCGCCTCCAGCGCGTCACGGCCGATGAAGTCGTGGTCGAACTTCACGAAGCCGCCGTAGCCCAGCTCCCACGGGTTCTGGTAGTAGTCCTCGATGTTGTCCGACACGTAGCTGCCGGCGAGGGCGTTGGTGGCCTCGTAGCCGTCGGCGGGCAGCCACTCGCGGTACTCGCGCAGGCCCTCGCTGGTGTAGACGGCGGGCAGCGGCGACGGGATCCAGCCCGACTCCAGCGTGTTGCTGGAGTAGGCGCGCGAGCCGCAGGGCTCGATGCCGAACTCCTGGCCCGCCTCGAGGATGGCCTCGCGGGTCTGGTCGTAGGTCTCGTACGGGCCCCAGATCTCCAGACCCGGGGCGCCGGCCATGCCGTGGCGCAGGGTGCGCACCTGGTTGCCGGCGATGTTCATGGTGCTCATCCGGAAGAACTTGAGCTGCTCGACCGGGCCGCCGTTCAGCTTCTCGATGACGTCCCAGGCGCGCGGGCCCTGGATCTGGAAACGCCAGACGCTGCGGGTCACCTGCTTGCCGTAGGGGCGCGAGGGCGAGCGGGGGTCGTTCTCCAGCTCGACGTCGTAGCCCTTGCTGCCGTGGAACATCAGCCAGTTGGCCACCGGCGCGCGGCCGACGAAGACGAACTCCTCCTCGGCCAGGCGGAAGAGGATGCCGTCGCCGATGACGCCGCCCTCGGGCGAGACCGGCACGAACTGCTTGGCGCTGTTGACCGGGAAGTTCGCCGTGCTGTTCACGCCGGTGTCGGTCAGCAGCTTGAGGGCGTCCGCGCCGCGGACGTAGGTGTTGAACATGTGGTGCGACTGGTCGAACAGCACGGCGGTGTTCTGCCAGGACTTGACCTCACGCCGGAAGTTGGTGAACTCCGCCGGCACCACGGGGTAGATGTAGGCGCCGATCTGCGAGTCGCGCAGCAGCTCGACGGTGTTGCCCTTCTGGTCCAGCAGTTCCTGCAGGTTCTTGGCGCTCATCTGGGTCCGTTCGTCGTTGAGTTTTCCCGGTGCCGTCCAGGAGGGCGGCGGGGCTGTGCGGGCGGGATGGTGCGGTGGTGCCGGCCTACTGATCCGCGAGGCGGGCGAGCATCTGCTGCCGCCACGCCTCGGTCGGCGCCAGGTCGTTGAAGGTGAAGACGTGGAACTTCTCGATCCGCTGGTCGGACGCGCCGATCGAGGGGGCCAGGCCGCGGATGATCCCGTCGGGGCTGTAGCCGCCGGGCAGGAAGAACCGCCACAGCAGGTTCTGCTGCTTCTTGAGGAACTTCGCCGACTCCCCGACGCCGAGCCCGTTGGAGACCCGAAGCAGCTTCTGCCGGGTCACCGCGCCCGGGATGCCGATGTGGATGGGCAGGTCGATGCCGCGCCGGCGCAGCTCGCGGGCCCAGCCGAGGATCTGCTTGCTGTCGAAGCAGATCTGCGTGGTGATGTGGTGGGCGAAGGGCGCCTTGTCGGCGAGCGCGCCGTAGAGCACGTCGTCGGAGACCGACGGGTGGCCCTCCGGGTGACCGCCGATGCCCACCTCGGTGAACGGGTGGCCGATCTCCTTCATCGCCAGCAGCAGCGCGTGCGCGTCCCGGAACTCGGTGGGGGTGTCGGTGGGGTCACCGCCGACCACGAACACCTCGGTGATGCCGGCCTCGCGCACCTGGGCGATGACGTCGGTCAGGTGCGCCCGGTCGGAGATCTGCTGGGCGCTCAGGTGCGGGGCGACGGTGTAGCCGGCCTTGGTCAGCCGGACGGCCAGGTCGACGGTGGCCCCCATGCCCTTGGCGGGGGAGGCGGTGACCGTCAGGCGCACGTCGGTGGGCACGTGCTCCTGGACGTCGTCCCCGGTCTTCTTGAACGGGATGACCTCGTAGCCGAGGGTCTCGAAGGTCCGGCGCAGGGCAGCGCGGGTGTCGGGATTGCGCGGAAGCGACCTGTTCACTCCGTGTCCCTTCCTCGTGTGGTGCGCGCCCGGGGTCGGGGCGCGGGCGGCGGGGTCTGGGCGGGCCGGCCGGTGCCGTTCGTCCTACGGTCACCATAGGGACGACCTTGTGACCGGCGGCACAGTGCAATGGCGGGACCGCTGCGGCCGGGTGCGGCAGCCGCGGACGGGTCAAATGTCGCGCGGGTGGGCACGACCGCCTCAGCCGGCCTCGGCCTGGGCGCGGGCGGCGACCAGCGTGTTGTGCAGCAGCATCGCGATGGTCATCGGGCCGACGCCGCCGGGCACCGGGGTGATCAGCGAGGCCCGCGCTGCGGCGGCCTCGGTGTCCACGTCACCGACCAGGCCGGAGTCGGTGCGGTGGATGCCGACGTCGACCACGACGGCGCCGTCCTTGACCCAGTCGCCCTGCACCAGTCCGGCCTTGCCGGCGGCGGCGACGATGACGTCGGCGCGGCGGCAGACCTCGGCGAGGTCGCGGGTGCGCGAGTGGCAGACGGTCACCGTGGCGTTGCGCTGCAGCAGCAGCTGGGCGACCGGCTTCCCCACCAGCTCGGAGCGGCCGATGACGACCGCCTCGGCGCCCTCGAGAGGCACGTCGTGGGCGTCGAGCAGCTCGATCACCCCGGACGGCGTGCACGGGCGCAGGCCGGGGCGTCCCTGGGCCAGCAGGCCCGCGCTGAGCGTGGTCAGCCCGTCGACGTCCTTGGCGGCGGGGATGAGCTGGATCAGCGGGCCGGCGTCCAGACCGCTCGGGAGAGGCAGCTGCAGCAGGATCCCGGAGACCTCGGGGTCGGCGGCCAGCTCGGTGAGGACCGCGGCCACCTCCTCCTGGGTCGCCGTCGCCGGCAGGAGCCGGTGGTGGTCGGTCATCCCGGCCGCGACGCACTGCTTCCGCTTGCTGGACACGTAGACCGCCGACGCCGGGTCCTCGCCGACCAGCACCGTGGCCAGGCCCGGTGCGCGCCCGGTGCGCGCGGTGAACTCGGCGACCTCGGCCGCCGTCCGCTCACGTACCCGGGAAGCCAGCGCCTTGCCGTCCATCAGGGTGGCGGCCATCAGAGCACCACCGTCGCGTTGCCGTGCCGGAACACCCGGTCCTCGCAGTGCCAGGCGACGGCACGGGCGAGCACGGAACGCTCGACGTCGGCGCCGCGGCGCTGCAGCTCCGCCGAGGTCTGCGCGTGCGACACCCGGGTGACGTCCTGCTCGATGATCGGCCCCTCGTCGAGGTCCTGGGTGGCGTAGTGCGCCGTCGCGCCGATCAGCTTCACGCCGCGGGACTTCGCCTGCACGTACGGGTTGGCGCCCATGAACGCCGGCAGGAACGAGTGGTGGATGTTGATCACCGGGCAGCCGACGTTCTCGAGGAAGGTGCTGCTGAGGATCTGCATGTACCGGGCCATGACGACCAGGTCGACGTTGCCGCGCAGCAGCTCCAGCTGCCGGGCCTCGGCCTCGGCCTTGGTGTCCTTGGTCACCGGGACGTGGATGAACGGGACGCCGAAGGCCCGTACCTCGTCGGCCAGGTCGGCGTGGTTGCTGACCACCATGATCGGGTTCATCGCCAGCTCGCCGCGGCCCACCCGCCACAGCAGGTCCAGCAGGCAGTGGTCGTAGCGGGAGACCATGATGCCCACGCGCTTCGGCTCGTCGGCCCGGGTGAGCGACCAGTCCAGCTCGAACCGGGCGGCGACCTGGGCGAACTCGGCCTCCAGCCGCTCCTGCTGCGCGGAGAGCCCGTCGAGGTGGAAGACCGTGCGCTGGAAGAAGCGCCCGCCCTCGGGGTCGGTGGAGTACTGGCCGAGCTCGATGATGTTGGCCCCGTGCTCGGCCAGGAAGGTCGAGACCGCGGCGACGACGCCGGGGCGGTCGTCGCACTGCACCAGCAGGCGGCCGACGTCCCGGGTTCCGGGCATCGGGGACGCTGCCGCACGCGGGGCGCCGAGGGTGACCATCTGGCTCATGGGGGAGGCTCCTGGCAGGGGTCGCTGGGACGGCGGTGGGCGGCCGGGATCGACCGGCCACCTCTCTCAATGCACGGTAGGAATGAGCTGCGTCACTCCGGATCGCGCGGATGACGGGAACGGGGCGCGCACTCGTCGCGGGCGCACCGAGACAAGTGACGTAGTCGAGGAACGACGTGGTCGACGAGCGGCGGGGCCGGCCGGACGGTGGCACACCTGGGGCGTCCGGTGCGCGGCGGTCACGCCGCGACCGCGGTGACGAACGTGCAGACGCCCTCGCCGTCGGCCGCGCGGTGCCGGAGCCCGATGAGCCGGAGGGCGGCGATCTCCACCCGGTGGGCCAGCTGCCGGAGCCCGCGGTACTCGGTGCTGCCGGCCGTGGTCACCTCGATCCGGCCGAAGCCGGCCTGACGCACGTGCTCGGTGAGCATCCAGTCGGGCAGGATCGTGATGTGCCCGGGCTGGTAGTAGTGCTCCGGGCCGAAGATGTACGGGGCGCCACGGAGGAACATCTTCAGCCGTGAGTGCGGGTGCGTCACGTTCGGGGTGCTGACCAGCAGCCGATCGCCGACCCGCAGCAGGGACCGGATCGACCGGAGCACCTGGCGCGGGTTCTCCACGTGCTCCAGGGTCTCCACGCAGACCACCATGTCGAAGGGGCCTCGGGTCTCCTCGGTCCATTCCGGATGGTCCAGGTCCAGGCGGTGGATCCACTCGTGCGGCGGGTCCAGGTCGGTCGGCACCACGTCGAAGCCGGCGTCGCGGAGCCGGAGGGCCAGCGCCCCCGACCCGGCGCCCACCTCGAGGATCCGGCCGCCCTCGCGGAGCGCCGCGCGGACCAGCGTCACCGCGTACTCGTGCACGCCGGGCGCTGCGTGCACCGACTGGCCGCGGTAGGACCGCGTGCTCGCCGTCCGCTGGATCGTCTGCCGCGCCCCTGGCGTCACGAGCGCAGGTTCCCACGCCGGGGACGGTCGTGCTGGGCGAAGGAGCCGGGCGTCCCGGCCGCGACCCCCGGCGCTCCCGGCCCTGGGGCCGACACCCGCAGTTCGGCTCGACGTCACCCCGGCGTCGCCCGGGCGGGTAGCCCCCGGGGCGTCGAGGACCGACCCAGGGGGGACCGCTGTGACCGACCGGCAGCATGACGCACCGACGGACGCCACCGCACCGACGGACGCCACCGCACCGACGGACGCCACCGCACCGACGGACGCCACCGCACCGACGGGCGCCACCGCACCGACGGACGCCACCGCACCGACGGACGACGCCGCACCGACGGAGCGGATGAGCCGGGGGCAGGTGGTTGGCCGCGCCGCCCTGGCCATCCTGCTGCTCTACCTGTTCCTGGTCGGGGTGGGGGTGGTGGAGGACGGCATCGCCCAGATGGGCGAGGGGTTCAACGACGCGGTGCTCGCCGGGGTGAGCAACCCGCTGACCGGGCTCTTCGCCGGCGTGCTGGCGACCATCCTGGTGCAGTCCTCCTCGGTGTCCACGTCCGCGATCGTGGGCATGGTGGCGGCCGGGGTCATCCCGGTGGAGCTCGCCGTGCCGATGGTCATGGGCGCCAACATCGGCACCACCGTGACCAACACCCTGGTGACGATGGTGAGCATGCGGCGCCGGAACGAGTTCAAGCAGGTCGTCGCGGCGGCCACGATGCACGACCTGTTCAACTTCTTCGCGGTCCTCCTGCTGCTGCCGCTCGAGCTGCTCACCGGCTTCCTGTCCTCGGCGGCCCGCTGGCTCGCCGGCGTCGTCGCCGGTGCCGGCGTCGGCGGTGCGGAGTTGCAGAGTCCGCTCGCGATGGCGACCGACCCGGCCAATGCGGCGGTCGGGACGGTGCTGGGTGCGGTCATCCCCGCCGGTGCGTTCCTGGGCACCGTCATGCTGGTGCTCGGGATCGCGGCGCTGTACGTGACGATCCGCTACATCAGCAAGAACATGCGGGCGGTGGTCACCGGGCCGCTGCAGGAGAAGGCGAACCGCTCGGTGAGCAAGGCCGGCGGGCTGATGGGCATCGGCGTCGGCACGGTTGCGGCGATCCTGGTGGTGAGCTCCTCGATCGTCACGGTGACGTTGCTGCCCCTGGTGGCCGCCGGGGTGCTGACCGTGCGCAACGCCTATCCGATCACCATCGGGGCCAACCTGGGCACCACGGCCACGGCGCTGCTGGCAGCGCTGGCCACCGGGCAGCCGGAGGGGCTGGTCATCGCGCTGGTCCACGTGTTGTTCAACGTCTTCGCCGTCGCCCTGATCTACCCGGTGCCGAGGATCCGGTACATCCCGGTCCGGCTGGCGGAGGCGCTCGGTTCCTTCGTGGCCAGGCAGCCGTGGGCCATGCCGGCTTACGCCGGTGGTGTCTTCGTCGCGGTGCCGGTGGCGGCCGTCGCGCTGGGTTGACCGGGGGGACGACGGCCCGATGGTCGTCCCGGGGGTGGCTCCGGCCCTCCTGAGCACCGGCCGGGCGGTGCGCGCTGCCCGCGAGCCCGTCAGGCGGTAGCCTCGGGGGAGCACCGATCGCGCGGCACGTGCCGCGTGTCTCGCGACGACGTCCTGCGTGCGGATGTCGGCCCGATCGTCGACGGGCGGCTCCGGGTCCTCGTCGAGGGCCGGGCGTCAGGGCGCCGCGGCGTCGATCCCTCGCCGGATCCCCCGGGCCGGGTCACGGCTCGGGGTGGTCACCGGAGGCCGCCTCCGGGAACGACCGTCGTCCGGTCGCGGGACGGTGCGCGGCACCGTGCCGTGGGCCACTCGGCTCGCGGCACCCAGAGGAGGAGTCTTGGGCCGATCAGGCCAGCGCTCGACGGGCCAGCGACGTGCGGCCCCGCGGAACCAGCGACGGGTCCCCGGGGACGTGGTCACGCTGCTGTCCCGCACCGTCCGATCGGTGGAGGCCGCCGTCCAGGCGGGCCGCGTCACCCCTGCGGTGCGCACCAAGTTCCAGGTCGTCGCCCTGATGGTGCGCGAGGAGCACGCCCGGGTGCGCGCCGACGAGACGCTCAGCTCCGCCGCCCGGTCCGACCAGCTCAAGCGGATCGACGGGATCGGCACGATCCTGGCCAAGACCGCGGTGCGCGACCCGGGGCTCCTCGCGCTGCTGGCCGACGACGCCGTCGTCACCGGGGCCGCCCGGTCGCTGCAGCAGGAGATGCTCCGGTCGGTGGGGATCGAGCCCGAGCCCGAGCCCGACCCGGAGCCCGCGCCGGCTGCTGCGCCGGCCGTGGCCCCCGAGCACCGGGTGGTGCCGCAGTCGGTGATCTCCCGGCAGCTGGCGAACCCCTTCCTCGCCCCGGACTTCTCGGCGGCACCGCCGCCGGTGGCCCGGCCGCGCCGGCTGGCCGGCTGGGAGCTGATCGGCCCGCTGCTGAACTCCTTCGAGCGCGCCGGCGGCGGGGACGCCGCCTGCATGCCGCTGCCGGCACCGTCCGCCCGGCCCCTGCCGGGAGGTGCCGAGCTGATGCCGCACCAGGCGCAGCTGGTCGCCGCCGCGGCCGCCGGGCACCGCACCTTCCTGCTGGCCGACGAGCCCGGTCTGGGCAAGACGGCGCAGGCGCTGCTCGCCGCGGAGGCGGCCGACGCCTACCCGCTGCTGGTGGTCGTGCCGAACGTGGTCAAGACGAACTGGGCCCGTGAGGCCGCCCGCTGGACGCCGCGCCGCCGGGCGACGGTGATCCACGGCAACGGGGAGACCGTCGACGGCTTCGCCGACGTCGTCGTCGTCAACTACGAGGTGCTCGACCGGCACGTGGGCTGGCTGGGCGACTTCGGCTTCCGCGGCATGGTGGTCGACGAGGCGCACTTCATCAAGAACAAGACCTCGCAGCGGTCCCAGCACGTGCTGGAGCTCTCCGAGCGGCTCCGGACCCGCACCGTGCGGCCGCTGCTCATGGCGCTGACCGGCACCCCGCTGATCAACGACATCGAGGACTTCCGGGCGATCTGGCAGTTCCTCGGCTGGATCGACGACGCCAAGCCGCTGGGCGAGCTGATGAACGCGCTGGAGGAGGTGGGCCTGACCCCGGCCGACCCGGGCTTCTACGCCGCGGCCCGCCGGTGCGTGATCGACATGGGCATCGTCCGCCGCCGCAAGGTCGAGGTGGCCGCCGACATCCCGGCCCGCCGGATCGCCGACCTCCCCGTGGAGCTCGACGGCGCCGCCGGCCGGTCGATCCGGGCGGCCGAGCGCGACCTCGCCCGGCGGATGGTCGACCGGTACGAGACGGCCCTGGCGAACCGGCGGTCGGGTGAACCGGTCGAGGGCATCGACGCCGATCTGGTCCGCACGGTGGCCCGCTGGGAGCTCAAGGACGCGACGACCTCCAGCAGCGGCGACAACGTGTTCGGCATGCTCCGCCGCATCGGCCAGGCCAAGTCCGAGCTCGCCGCCGACTACGCCGCGCAGCTCGCGCGCAGCGCCGGCAAGGTGGTCTTCTTCGCCAAGCACGTCGACGTGATGGACGCCGCCGAGCAGGTGTTCACCAAGCAGGGGGTGCGGTTCTCCTCCATCCGGGGGGACCAGACGCCCGGCGTGCGGCAGCGCAACGTCGACGCCTTCGTCAACGACCCGGGCGTCGCGGTCGCCGTCTGCTCGCTGACCGCGGCCGGGGTGGGGCTGAACCTGCAGGTGGCGTCCAACGTGGTGCTCGCGGAGCTCTCGTGGACCGACGCCGAGCAGACCCAGGCGATCGACCGCAGCCATCGCATCGGGCAGACCGAGCCGGTCACCGCCTGGCGGATCATCGCCGCGCAGACCATCGACGCCCGGATCGCCGAGCTGATCGACAGCAAGGCGGGGCTGGCCGCCCGGGCGCTCGACGGCTCCGACGAGGAGGTGCAGTCGTCGGCGGACGTGCAGCTGGAGGCGCTGGTCGCGCTGCTGACCGAGGCGCTCGCGGCGCGGCCGGCGCCCGTGGCACCCCTGCCGCTGCCGGAGCCCGCCGGGGACTGACCCACCGGCGGTGGGCGCCCGCTCACCGCCGGTGGGCGGCGCTCACCAGCGCAGCGGCTCGACCGATCGGGAGTGGGCGGTGCGGCAGGCCCGGCAGTTGCCCCAGGTGACCAGCTGGAACGGCGTCGTGGGCCGGCCGCACTCCGGGCAGGGGACGACGTCGCCGGCCTGGGCGCGCGCCTCGTCGCGTTCGCGGGCGCGCTGCTCGTGGACGGCGGCGTCGCCGCGGCAGGTGCACCCGAGGTGGGCGTCGGCGCAGCGGGAGCGGGGGCTGGCGATGGGATGCCTCCTGGGTGGGCGGGCGGATGAGCACGTTCCGTCGGCCGGGCACCGGGCCCGGGAACGGACGAGGCCCCGGCGCGGAACGCCGGGGCCTCGTCACATCGCTCAGATCGGGCGGACGTTCTCCGCCTGCGGGCCCTTCTGGCCCTGCGTGACGTCGAACTCGACGCGCTGCGCCTCGTCCAGCGACTTGTAGCCGCTACCGCTGATCGCCGAGTAGTGGCAGAACACGTCGGGGCCGCCACCATCCTGCTCGATGAAGCCGAAGCCCTTCTCGCTGTTGAACCACTTCACGGTGCCCTGGGTCATGTCGTCCTCGTCCCGGTAGGGGTTGTCCGGTGCGACAGTCGTCGGACCGGGACCGCCGTACCGACCGGCAGGACCGAGAGGGAACGTCAGGCAGAGACGACTGCGGACGTCCGGGAACGAGGCAGAGGCACAACGGCGATCACCGGGAACTGTACGGCCTCGACGACCGGCCGTGGTGGGCGGCGCGGATCGAGGTGGTCGTCATCCCCGGTGGGCACCGGCAGGCTCAGCCGAGAGCGCGCACCCGCATCGTGGGCGGTGGGCCGTCGCGAGTTCGTCGGCCACCCATCGCGAGCGGTGGCGGCAACACCCGGCCGGGATCCCGAGAGCCCCGTCGAGCGGGGCGGTGGTCCACCGGGCGCACCATCAGCCGCGTGCCGGCGGTGCAGGCCGCACGGTCACGCCCACCGCTGTCCGGCGGCCGCAGCGCGGCGCCCAGGGCTCCCGGGTCGACCGGCGAACCAGGGCGGAGGCGGAGCGATCAGAGAGGCCACGACCCGCCCACTGGTACGGCGCGGCTCATAGGGTCCGGTGGCCACTGCCCGCCTGCGGACGGTCGGAGGAGCCCGCATGCCGCGTCGACGGCCCACCATCCCGGCCCGCACCGGCCTCACGCCGCCCCGGTCACCCCTCCCGGCCGGGGTGGCCGGGGGCAGGGGACTGGTCCCCGCGCGGCTGCGCGCCGCATCACTCCCTCCTCACAGCGGAGTGAGCGCCGCGAGTACGACCGAGCCACCGGTGCACCGGTGGCTCGCAGCCCCCGCCGACCACCCCGTACCCAGGACGGGCAGATGACCGTGCTGCTGCCCGTCCTGGGCCTGGCCGTCGTCGACAGCCTCAACCCGTCGGCGATCCTGGTGGCCATCCTCCTGACCCTGCGCGGGATCACCTCCGGGACCTCTCTCGTGAAGCCGGTGGGGGCCTACCTGGCCGGCATCGTGACCGCGAACGTCGCGCTGGGGGCCGCCCTGGTCCTCGGCGTCAGATCGCTGCTGTCGGCCACCGGTGGGCTGCCCGAGGGGCCCACGGCCTACCGGGTCCAGCTGGTCGCCGGACTGGTGCTCCTGGCCATCGGGGTCCTCACGCCGACCCGCCCCCGCAAGGCGAGGCAGGAGCGGTCCCTCGACCGTTCGGCGGTGAAGCTGTTCCTGCTGGGCGTCGCGATCACCCTGGTCGAGCTGACCACGGCCCTGCCCTACCTCGCGGCGGTGGGCCTCATCTCGAGCAGCGGGCTGCCCGCGTCCGCGTGGGTGCCGATGCTCGTCCTGTACGGGGTCGTGGTCGTCCTGCCGCCGCTGGCCATCGCGGTGCTGGGTGCCGCAGGGGGGCCACGCTTCCGGGAGTGGGCCGAGCGCAACGCCGCGCGGCTCCGCAACGGCGGTCGCGGCCTGGTCCTGACGGTGATCTTCCTCGTGGGCCTGTTCCTGACCGCAGACGCCGCCTACTACTTCGACTTCTTCGGGCTCGTCGACGTCGGGCAGGCGCACCCGGCCCGATGAGCTGTCCCCCGCCTGCGCATGCCGAGCAGGTGCACAGGCGGCCGGGGCAGGGTGTCCCCGACGTGGACGGTGTGCCCGTGCTCGTACACCACGGTGGTGGCGCGGCGCCCCCGGAGCGGGAGGCAGCGGTCCAGGAGGAGCACCTGCGCGTCGGGGTGAGTGGGGCGCCGCGACCGGGGAACCCGTGCCGAGGCGGCGCCCTGGAGCTGCTGGCCTCAGGCCTCGTCGTCGATCAGCTCGGCGGGGAGCGTCAGCAGCAGCGACTCGACCGGCAGCCGCTCCCGCGGGGCACGCTCCCGGGCCGCCAGCGCCTCGGGCAGCTCGGCCGCGTCGTCCCGGCGGCCGACGGTGAGGACGACGAGCGGCTCGACCGTGCCCGGCAGCTGGAGCAGCGCGGCGACCCGGTCGCGGTCGAAGCCGCCGAGCTGGTGGACCACGAGGCCCTCGTGCTGGGCCTGCACGTTCAGGTGGGCGACCGCCTGGCCGGTGTCGTAGGCCGCCCACGGGCGGGGACGGCCGTCCGCCCCGACGGTCTCGGCCGCCACGACGACGAGCACGGACGCCGCGTGCGCCCACAACTGGTTGCCCGGGGCCAGGGCGTCACGCACGGCGGCGAAGCCGGCGGTGCCCCGGCGGGTCACCGCGAACCGCCACGGCTGGGTGTTGCTCGCGCTCGGCGCCCAGCGGGCGGCCTCCAGCAGTGCGGCCAGCTGGTCGTCGCCGAGCTCGTGACCGGCGTCCAGCCCGCGGGGGCTCCACCGCTCCGCGAGGAGCGGGTGCAGGGGAACGGCGGTCACGGCGCTCTTGCTGACGGTCATGCCACGCGCAGCGTCGATCGCCGGTGCGGCCATTCCGTCACCTCGATCACGCCCGGCCGGCGCGGGCTGCCGGGACAGCCGATCGTGTGCGACGCCCCCCGGTCCGCGGTCGGTCGCGCCCGAGCCGGCCGCCGGAGGGCCCGGCCGACGCGCCGATCCGGTCCCGTGATCGGGGCGGCGCCGTCGGCGGGCACACTGCAGGGGTGACGGACCCCGGCCAGACCACGACCGAGCCCGGCACCGATCCCGGGCAGTCCGCGGTGCGCGGCGACGGCCCGACGGAGCAGAGCGCCCCGATGCTGATCCCCGGCGAGACGTGCTGGCGGATCGACCGGGCCACCCGGTTCGCGGTCTTCGTCGACGCGGCCGGCTACTTCGCCACCCTGAAGAAGGCGGTGCTGCGGGCCGAGCGGCGGGTGCTGTTCATCGGCTGGGACTTCGACCCGCGCATCCGGCTCGACCCGGTCGACGGCGGCCGGCCCGAGGAGGACCGGCTCGGGGCCGTCCTGGAAGGGGCGGTGCGCGCGAACCCCGACCTGGAGATCAAGGTCCTGCAGTGGGACCTGGGGATGCTGCGCGCGCTCGGCCGCGGGCTGCAGCCGATCGTCCTCCTCGACCGGCGCGCGCCCGACCGGCTCACCCTCGCCGTCGACACCCACCACCCGGTCGGGGGCGCGCACCACCAGAAGATCGTGGTGATCGACGACTGCCTGGCGTTCGCCGGCGGCATCGACGTCACCGCCGACCGCTGGGACACCTCCGACCACGCGGACGTCAACCCGCACCGGCGTCGTCCGGTCCCCGGTCGCGGCGACGGCCGGCCGACCGGGCCGTGGCACGACGCGACCAGCATGATGACCGGGCCCGCCGCGCGGGCGGTCGCCGAGCTCGCCCGCGAGCGGTGGCGGAGCGGCACCGGGGAGCGACTCGAGCCGCTGGTCGAGGAGCGGGACTGCTGGCCGGCGGAGGTCGAGCCGCTGTTCACCGACGTCGACGTCGCGGTCTCCCGCACCCGGCCAGAGCACGGCGGCACCGAGCTGGTGCACGAGATCGAGCTGCTGTGGCTGGCGACGATCGCCGCGGCACGCCGGATGGTCTACGTGGAGAGCCAGTACTTCGCCAACCCGCGGATCGCCGAGGCGATCGCGGCGCGGCTGGGTGAGCCCGACGGCCCGGAGTTCGTGGTGGTCAACCCCCGGGCGGCCGACGGCTGGCTCTCGGAGAAGGCGATGGGCACCGCGCGGGCCCGGGCCCTGCAGCTGCTGAGCGACGCGGACGTGCACGACCGCTTCCGGCTCTACACGCCGGTGACCGAGCAGCGCCAGGACATCTACGTGCACGCCAAGGTGACCGTCGTCGACGACCGGTTGCTGCGCCTGGGGTCCAGCAACCTGAACAACCGGTCGATGGGGCTGGACACCGAGTGCGACCTGGCGATCGAGGCGGTGGCGGACGAGCCGGGGGCCGAGGAGGTGGCCGCCACCATCACCGGTTTCCGGGACCGGCTGCTCGCCGAGCACCTGGGGTGCCACCCGGACGAGGTGGCGGCCGCGATCGCCGACACCGGCTCGCTGGTGCGCGGCGTCGAACGGCTGCGCCGGCCGACCGGCCGGTCGCTGGTGCTCTTCGAGTCGCCCGAGCTCGGTCCGGTCGACCGGTCGCTCGCCGAGACCGAGGTGCTGGACCCGGAGAAGACGCCGGACCGGTGGCGCCGGGTCGAACGCTTCTTCGCCCGCCGCCGGACGCCGCACGTGCGCGCCTGACCCGGTCCGGCCGGAGACGGTCGGGGCAGCCGCGGGGTCGGTTCGTGGCGGGTCGCCGCGGACACGCCGGGGCGCGCCCCTCCGTGGTTGCCCGGGTCGGGCCGCGGGTGTCCAGTGGGGTCGCCCGCTGGCGACCCGAGGAGCTCCCATGCCACGACGACGGTCCACCCTCCTGGCCCTCACCGGGCTCACCGCCGGGCTGGTCCTCGGCGGCCCCCTCGGGCCGGCGGCTGCTGACCCGGTGCCGGACCGGCAGCCGCTGGCGGTCGGCACCGGCGGCGCCGTCGCCACCGTGGACCCGGACGCGACCCGCGTCGGCCTGGAGGTGCTGGCCGACGGCGGCAACGCAGCCGACGCCGCGGTCGCCGCGGCAGCCGCGCTCGGGGTGACCGAGCCGTACTCGGCCGGGGTCGGCGGCGGCGGGTTCTTCGTCTACTACGACGCCGCCAGCCGCACGGTGTCGACCATCGACGGCCGGGAGACCGCACCGCTCGCGATGGGGGCCGGCGCCTTCCTCGACGGGGAGGGGGCGCCGCTGCCCTTCGCGGAGGCGGTGCAGAGCGGGCTGTCGGTGGGCACCCCCGGTACGCCGTTGACCTGGGCTCGCGCGCTGGATCAGTTCGGCACGCTCTCGCTGGGCGAGGCGCTGGAGGGTGGCACCAGGCTGGCCCGGGAGGGCTTCGTCGTCGACGAGACCTTCCGGGAGCAGACCGCGGAGAACCAGGAGAAGTTCGCCCGCTTCGCCGCCTCCGCCGACCTCTTCCTGCCTGGCGGTGCGCCCCCGGAGGTCGGCTCGGTGTTCCGCAACCCCGGCCTGGCGGGCACCTACGAACTGCTGGCCACCGAGGGCGTGGGCGCGTTCTACACCGGCGAGCTGGCGGGAGAGGTCGTGCGCACCGCGCAGGACCCGCCGGAGGCCGACGGCGCCGCTGAGGTGCGGGCCGGGCTGCTCGCCGAGGAGGACCTGGCGCGGTACGACGCCCCACGGCGCGAGCCGACCCGGGTCGACTACCGCGGTCTGGAGGTGTACGGCATGGCGCCGCCCTCCAGCGGCGGGTCGACGGTGGGGGAGGCGCTGAACGTCCTGGACCTGTTCCGGCTCAGCTCCCTGCCCGACGCCCCGGTGCTGCACACCTACCTGGAGGCCAGCGCGCTGGCGTTCGCCGACCGGAACACCTACGTCGGCGACCCGGCTTACAGCCAGGTGCCGCTGGCCGAGCTGCTGGACCCGGGGTTCGCCGCCGAGCGGGCCTGCGCCATCGACCCCGCGGCCGCGCTGGCCAAGCCGGTGCCGGCCGGTGTCCCCGACGGTGGGTACGGCCCGTGCCCCGCCGAGGACGCCGCCGCGGGCGAGAGCGGCACCGAGGGGCCGAGCACGACGCACCTGACCGTCGGTGACGCGGCCGGCAACATCGCCAGCTACACGCTGACGATCGAGCAGACCGGCGGCAGCGGGATCACCGTCCCCGGTCGCGGCTTCCTGCTGAACAACGAGCTCACCGACTTCACGTTCGCCCCCGCCGACCCGACCGTGCCCGAGCCGAACCTGCCCGCTCCCGGCAAGCGCCCGCGCAGCAGCATGGCGCCGACGATCGTGCTGCACGACGGCGAGCCGGTGCTGGCCCTCGGCTCGCCGGGTGGCAGCACGATCATCACCACGGTGCTGCAGACGCTGGTCAACCGGATCGACCGGAACATGGACCTCGCCGAGGCGATCGCCGCCCCGCGGGCGACCCAGCGCAACACCGAGTCGGTGCTGGCCGAGCCGGCGTTCCTCGCCGTCCACGGGGAGGAGCTGGCGGCGCTGGGCCACTCGTTCACCGAGACCCCGGAGATCGGCGCGGCCACCGGGATCGAGTACCTGCCCGGTGGGCTGCTGCTCGCGGCCGCGGAGTCCGAGCGGCGGGGCGGCGGGAGCGCCGGCGTGGTGCACGACGTGCCGGGTGACCGCGCGGCAGGTGGCTCGCTGGCCCCGCAGTTGGGCGCGGGGCGCTAGACCCCGGCGCCAGTCCGTCCCGCACGCGGGGCCCAGGGCGGCGGTCCGGGCCCGTGGGACGGCGTCTCGGCGGTGGCTGCCCGGCGCCACGGACGACGCTGTCCGTCGAGGCCGGCCACTCACCAGCCGAGCTGGTTCCGGTGCGCAGCGAAGCCGGGCGTTCCGAGTCGCGCGGTGGCGACGGCTGCGCCACCGTGAGGACGCGCAACGGAGCGTGCGGAGGAGCTGTCATGCCGGAGTTCGAGCTGGCGACCGTCGACCTCGTGGTGATCGGCGCCTACGTCGTCATGATCCTCGCGATCGGGTTCTGGGTGGCCCGCCGGACCGGGGACTCCGACGACTTCTTCCTCGCCGGACGCGGCATGGTCTGGCCGCTGGTCGGCTTCTCGCTGATCGTCACCAACTTCTCCGGCACCCAGTTCCTCGGGCTGGCCGGTGCCGGCTACGACAGCGGCATCGCGGTGTGGAACTTCGAGTGGATGGCCACGCTGGTGCTGCTGGTGTTCGCCGTCCTCATCCTGCCGATCTACCTGCAGTCCAAGATCAGCACCGTTCCCGAGTTCCTGGAGAAGCGGTTCGACCGGCGCTCGCGGTACGCGTTCTCGGGCTTCACGGTGCTCACCGGCATGCTCATCGACTCCGCCGGCGGCATGTTCGCCGGCGCGCTCGTGCTCAACCTGCTGTTCCCCGACGTCCCGCTGATCGTGCACGTCATCGCGATCGCCCTGCTCGGTGGCGTGTACGTCATCCTCGGCGGGCTCCGGGCGGTGATGATCACCGACACCATCCAGGGCGTGCTGCTCTTCGTGGCGGCCGGCATCATCTTCGTGCTGGTCTTCGGGGAGTTCGACTACCAGTGGTCGGCGATCCCCGAGCTCGCGCCGGAGGACGGCTTCACCATCGCCCCGCCGCCCGACGACGACTTCCTGCCCTGGCCGGGCATCTTCACCGGGGCCATCTGGCTGGGCTTCTACGTCTGGGTCGCCAACCACGTCGTCGTCCAGCGGGTGCTCGCGGCGAAGAACCTGGACCACGGTCGCTGGGGCGCCCTGTTCGCCGGTTTCATGCAGCTGCCGCTGCTGGTGCTGCTGATCTTCCCCGGCATCCTCGCCCGGGACGTCTTCCCGGACCTGGAGAACCCCGACCTCGCCTGGCCGTCGCTGATCTTCGAGTACATCCCCATCGGCCTGCGCGGCCTCGTCGTCGCCGCGTTGCTCGCCGCCCTGATGTCCACGCTGGACTCGGTGCTCAACGGTGCCGCCAGCCTGGTCATCAACGACTTCGTCAAGACCCGCGACAAGGAGTACAGCGAGAAGCAGCTGCTCCGGATGAGCCGCATCCTGGTCGGCATCCTGATGGTCATCGCCGTGGCGTGGGCGCCGGTCATCCTGTCCTTCGACACGATCGTCCAGTACTTCCAGTCGTTCCTCGGCTACGTGACCATGCCGATCGTCGTGGTGCTGCTCGGTGGGATCTTCTGGAAGCGCGCCACCTCGCGGGCGGCCTTCTGGACGCTCGTGGGCGTGATCCCCGTCGGGCTGGTCGGCTTCGCGACCGGGGAGATCTTCGACCTGCACGGCGTCCAGTTCCTCTACGCGACCGGGATCATGTTCCTGCTCAGCGTGGTCAGCCTGGTGGGCATCTCGATGGTCACCGAGCCACGGCCGGCCGAGGAGATCGCCGAGGTCGTGTTCGACCGGAAGACCTGGCGCGAGGAGTCGGTGGAGCTCCGGGACAAGCCGTGGTACCGCAACTACCGGTACCTCGCGCTGGGCCTGGGGGTGTTCACCGTGGCCGTGGTGGTGCCGTTCATCTGAGGCGCGCGTTCCCGCCCTCGCTCGGGGACGGGCCGTGGTTCAGCCCCGGGCGGTGGCCAGGTAGACCGTGTTGGTGGCCACCCGCTCCTGGAGCGGGTTGGGGAAGTCGATCACCTGCGCCTCGACGTCGGCGAAGACCGCGGACAGCGCCGCCAGGTACTCCTCGTCGGGTGGGTCGTTCGACCACAGCGAGAAGACGCCACCGGGCCGCAGGAGCGCGGCCAGCCGCGCCGTGCCGGCAGGTCGGTAGAACGGCGCGTTGCCCTCGTCGAGCAGGTGCCCGGGGGAGTGGTCGATGTCCACGACGACGGCGTCGAAGACCCGCCCGGGGGTCGCGGGATCCAGACCGTCACCGGCGACCATCGCGAAGAAGTCGCCCTGCACCAGCCGGCACCGGGGGTCCTCGGCGACGACGCGCCCCAGCGGGAGCAGCCCCTGCCGGTGCCACCCGATGACCGGCTCCAGCAGATCGACCACCACGACGTCGTGGACCCGGGGGTCGGCCAGCACCGTCTGCGCGGTGTACCCGAGCCCCAGGCCGCCGACCGCCACGTCGAGCCGGTCGCCGTCCAGCCGCGCCAGGGCCAGCCGGGCGACCTCGACCTCGGCGACCGTGAACAGCGACGACATCAGGAACTCATCACCCAACTTGACCTCGAACACGTCGGAACCGGTCACCGGATCCCGTCGCCGGCGGAGGCTGAGCTCACCGATCGGTGTGGCGCTCCAGGCCAGCTCCTCCAGGCGCTTGCTCATCCGATCCCCGTCTCCTGCCACTCGTCGCCCGGGCCGCACGGCTCCTGGCGTCCCCGTGGCCTGTCCCGGTGGCCGGCCGGGGGTGCTCGTCCGGAGACCCCAGTGTCGCGCCCCGACCCGCCGACGGGCTGGCCGGGGCGGGAAGCACGTCGCCGGAGGTGCACAGCCCCGCGACCGAGCTAGCGGACGACGGGAGGACGCCGGGCCGGGCTCGAACTCGAACTCGGGCTACCTCAGGTGAGGTAGGCGAAGGTGCGGAACTCGATGCTGTGCCGGGGCGCCCCGTCCTGCCCGGCGGGATCCGGGAACGCGGAGTGCGGTGCCGCCCAGGCGACGCCGCGGTCGGTGTCGCCCAGCTTGATCAGCAGGACCTCGTCCCGGGTCATCCCGGGGAAGTACCACCAGGCCTGCGCGGGGTCGTGGCGGGTCTTCCAGCTGCTGCCCACCGGCTTCAGATTGTCGACCGGGCCGAACGGGTCGTCGGGCAGCTCGTCGACGAAGTATGTGCTGACCGGCGCGCCGTCGTCCGCGGAGACCGTGCGGACGTCGCAGAGCGCCAAGGGCCAGTCCTGGGGTGGCGGGCTGAACACCCGCCAGGTGCTGGTGACGACCGCCCGCCGGAACCCCGGACCGTCGGGGAAGTGCCGTGCGTACGCCCGCGCCACCATGCCGGGCACGTGGTCGGGGGCGTAGTCGACGTGCACCCCGCTGGCCGGCGGCTGCGCGCCGTGCTCGGCCGGGGCGACCGAGCGGCGCAGCTCCCAGCCCCGCGAGAGGACCAGATCGACGCCCAGCTGCTCCTGCACGAACCGGCAGACCTCGGGGACGTAGACGGACTCCAGTTGGGCCGGGTCGGTGAGGTCGGTGACCGCGCTGCGGTGGTCGACGATCGCGAACCCGTGGACGTCGAGGGCGAAGGAGCGCCGGACCGGGCGGCCGTTCCGGATGGTCACGGGGTGCTGCTCGCTGCGGACGGTGGAGGTCCGGGCCCCGGGGGCGATGAACAGCCGCAGTACGGTGGACCGCGGGTCCAGGAAGCTCAGCTCGGCCCGCACGGCGGGGGGCTCACGCGTCGAAGTCGACGGTCACCGACCGGCTCACCGGGCGGGTCCGGCAGGTGAGCACGGCGCCGGCCGCCACGTCGGTGGCGCTGAGGTGGTGGTTGGTCACCATGTCCACGTCGCCGTCCACGACGCGGGCCCGGCAGATGCCGCACATGCCGCCCAGGCAGGAGAACGGGACGTCGGCCCCCAGGGCGCGTGCGGCGTCCAGCAGCCAGGTGGACCGCGGGACGGTGGTGGTGACCGCCGCACCGCCGGACAGCACCTGCACCCTGCTCGTCCCCGCCACCGGGGCCACCGCGGTCGGCACGACGTCGAACAGCTCGGTGTGCACCCGCCGGTGCGGCACCCCGAGCGAGGCGAGGATCGGGCGCAGCGTGCCGACCAACGCTTCGGGCCCGCACAGCCACACCCCCGTCATCCGGGACAACGGCCCGTCCGCCGCGAGCAGCCGGCGCCAGTCGTCCGCCGACGGGCGGCCGGCGCCCGGCGTCCGGGTCCACACGCGGGTCAGCGAGAACCGCCCGGGATGGTCCGCCAGGAGCTGGTCGACCTCGGCACCGAACAGCTGGCTCGACGGTTCCCGGTCGACCCGGAGCAACCGGATCCGGGCCCGCGGGTCCCGCAGCCGGCTGGCGACGACCGACAGCACCGGGGCGATGCCCGCCCCGGCGGCCACGAAGAGCGCGTCGCCCCCCGGGGCGCCCGCGCCGAAGGTCCCGGCGGGTTCGCTGACCTCGACCAGGTCTCCCACCGCCACCCGGTGCACGAGCCAGGAGGACACCTGCCCGCCCCCGGGGCGTTCCCGCACCCCGATGCGCAGCGGACCGCCTGGCGGGGCGCAGATCGAGTACGACCGGCGCAGCTCCCGGCCGTCCGCCCGGGTGCGCACCGCGACCCACTGCCCGGCGCGGAAGGCGAACCGGTGCCGCACGGCAGCCGCCACCTCGAAGGTGACGGCTGCCGCGTCCGCGCCCAGTCGCTCCACCTGGGCGACCGGCAGGGCGTGGAAGATCAAGACAGACCCCACAGCTCCCGGTACACCTCGCTGTAGGTGTCTCCGCCCCACAGCGACTCGTCGCCGAAGCTGCCCTGGTCCACCTCGACCGAGTCGATGTTGGAGGCGTCGAACGCCCGGCTCGGGCCGGTGGAGCTCTCCAGCGGCTCGGCGCCGGTGAGCATCCGCAACACCTGGTCGGTGACCGCCCAGCCAGCCCAGCGATCGCTGCCGAGCGCGTCGTAGGCCTGCTGCCCCGAGGCGACCCGCTCCAGCGACGCGATGTCCCCGATGGCGCTCACCACCTTCACGTCACCGCCGGTGGGCGCGTTCTGCAGGCCCTGCAGGACGTAGCTAACGTTGGCATCGAACTCCGAGACGACGTAGTCGATCTCCGGGTCCTGCAGCAGGGCGGTGCTGACCTGGGTGCCGAGCTGCGACAGCTGGGACGCCGTCGTGGTGATCACCGTCGTGGTGCAGTCGGGGCACACCTCCTCGAACCGGGGGAGGAGCCCTTCGTCGATGTAGGCCCGCTGCTGCGGGCTGTCCACCTGCGCGACGACGAGCACGTCGGCCTCGCCACCGGAGTCGACGGTCACCCAGTCGGCCATGTCGGTGATGATCTGGTCGCCACCGGTGGCGAGGTAGGCCAGCTCCGCGGTCCCGGGAGCGGCTTCCTGCCCGCTGACCAGGATCGAGATGCCGGCCTCCTGGAGCTGCGCGACACCCTGCGCGGCGAGACCGAGCGGGACCTGCTCGAGCACGACGACGTCGACCTCCTGGGCGAGGGCCTGGTTGATGCAGGCCGCCACGCCGGCCGGGTTGAACTTGCCGTCGCAGGCGCTGGCCTCCATGCCGACCTCGCCGGTGGCCTCCTGCACCGCCGCGAAGACCGACTGGAACGCCGGGATCTGCAAGGAGATGGGGATGTACAGGACCTTCTTCCCCGCGACCTGGTCGACGCCCTCGAGTGCGGGCCCGGGGGCGGTGAACGGCTCCGGGACGGCGAGGTTGGCCTCCACCGTCGCGAGCGCCTCGCTGTTCACGTCCGCGGTGGCATCGCGGCCCGAGTCGTTGCCGGCCGGCGCGGCCGCCGACTCGTCCGACGACGAGCAGGCGGCCGCCAGCAGCAGCGTCCCGGCGCAGGCGAGGACGGTGATGCCTCGGACCACGGCGTTGTGGCGAGGAGGTGTCGACATGGACGTCCCTTTCGAAGGAGGTGCGGACGGAGGTGGGGGAGGAGCGTCAGAACCGGGACCGGCGTCGGCGCAGCAGCGTCGACACGGTCACCGCGACGACGAGCGAGCCGCCGAAGAACACGTCGCTGATCCAGCCGGTGAGGCCGAGCAGCTGCAGCCCGACGATCCCGGTGGCCAGGAAGAACACCGCGATCCAGGTGCCCAGCGGGTTGAACCGGCCGGGGAAGAGGATCGCCGTGCCCAGGAAGGTGGCGGCCAGCGCCGGGAGCAGCTGGATGCCGGAGCTGGTCGGGTCGAAGCCGCCGATGTTGGCGGCCAGCAGCACCCCGGCGAGCCCGGCGATGGTGCCCGAGAAGGTGAAGGCACCGAAGCGCATGCGGTTGACCCGGATGCCGGCCAGCCGGGCGACCTCGCGGTTGGCGCCCACGAAGGCCATGTGCCGGCCCAGCGGGGTGACGTGCAGGACGTAGGCGAAGGCCAGGGTGAGGGCCACGCCGTACCAGAAGAACAGCGGCATCCCGAGGAAGCGGTCGGTGACGATCTCGCCGAAGGACACCGGCAGCCCGGTGACCGTGCTCATCCCCGAGATCCACAGCGCCACGCCCTGCAGGGCGGTGGCCACACCGAGCGTGGTGATGATCGGGTCGACGCCGAGGACGACGACGATGACGCCGTTCAGCGCACCGGCGAGCGCGCCCAGGAGCAGCGCGAAGGCCACCGCGGCGGGCAGGCTCCAGCCCTGCTGCGCGTACAGCACGGTCACCGTCACGCCGGTCATGCCCATCACACCGGCCACGGAGAAGTCGAACTCCCCGACGCAGAACGGGGCGAGCACGGCCATGCAGAGGAACACCAGCTGGCCGTTCGCCCCGAAGATGATGTTGAACGTGCCCTCGCGGAGGAACAGGTCGGGGTTGACCAGCGCGAAGACCGCGGCCATGGCGGCCCACAGTCCGACCACCGCCCAGCGCCTGAGGAGGTCACCGCCGGACACCCGGCGACCCGCCCGTGCCGGCCGGCCGGCCGGGGCCGGCGCAGCAGAGGCCGAGCCGGGGACGGCGGCGTCCAGGTCGCCGGGGCGGTCGGTGCCGGAACGGTCGGCTGCGGAGACGGACGTGCTCATGCGGACTGCCCTTCGGTGATGGTCGCGGGGGTCGGGGTCGCGGAGGTGGTGCGCTCCGGGGTCGTGGTCTCGGAGCGGTAGACGGCGTCGAGGACCTGGTCGGCGGTCAGCGGTGCTCGGAGCTCGCCGGTCACCGTCCCGCCGTCCAGGACGAGGACGCGGTCGCAGACGGTGGCGAGGTCCTCGTTGTCGATGGAGGAGACGAGGACGGCCGCGCCGGCGGCGGCGGCCTCGCGGATGCTGCGCAGGATGTCCCGGCGGGCGCCGACGTCGACGGCCTGGGTGGGCTCGTGCAGCACCAGCACGCTCGGCCCGGCGACCAGCCACTTGCCGAGCAGCAGCTTCTGCTGGTTGCCTCCGCTCAGCGCGGCCACGGGGAGGTCGCCCTGCGGGGGTGTGATGCCGAGGTGCTCGACCACCCAGGCGAACTCCTCGCGCTGCCAGTGGGAGGTCACCCGCCACGGACCGCTGCGGGCCCGCACCCGGGGCAGGGACAGGTTGTCCTGTGCGCTCATCGACACGGCGAGGCCCTGCTGTGCCCGGCCCTGCGGGACCAGGGCCACACCGGCGTCGAGCAGTACCCGGGGGTCGGCGCCGGCCAGGTTGATCTGCTCGCCCTCGACCCGGACGTTGCCCCGGCCGGCGCTGACCCCGGCCAGCACGTAGGGCAGCTCGTCGTGCCCGGCTCCGGTCGTGCCGGTCACTCCGACGACCTCGCCGGCGTGCACGGTCAGGTCCAGTGCGTGCAGGGTCGGCGACGTCACGCCGCGCAGTTGCAGCACGGCCGTGCCGGGCCGGGTGGGGACGGCGTCGTGCAGGGCCTGGGTGTCGGCGTCGGCGCCGAGCATCAGCCGGGTGATCTCCCGGCGGCTGGTCTGTGCGGTCGGGATGCCGGCAGCCGCCACCCGCCCGTCCTTGAGCACCGTGACCCGGTCGGTGAGGGCGATGACCTCGTCGAGCTGGTGGCTGACCAGCAGGATCGCGCACCCGGCGGCCGCGAGCTCCCGCACCGTCGCGTAGAAGCCGGTCAGCACCTCGCGGGGCAGGGACTGGGTGGACTCGTCGAAGACCAGCACCCCGCCGTCGCCGCTGTTCTGCAGGGCGCGGGCGATGGCCACCAGGGCCCGGTCCGCGGGCGGCAGGGTGGACACCAGCGCGTGCGGATCGATGTCGGAGCGCAACCGGGCCAGCGATGCGGCGACGGCCTGCGTCTCCAGGTCGCGGCGCACCCGCCGGGAGAACCGGCCGCGGCGGTAGCGGCCCACCCGGACGTTGTCCAGCACGCTCTGGCCATCGACCAGCCCCAGGTCCTGGTGCACGAAGGCCACGCCGAGGGCGTCGAGCTGCGCCACGCTCAGCGGCAGGGGGTGGCTCTCACCGCCGCTGACGACGGAGCCGGCGTCGGCCCGGTGCAGCCCGGAGAGCACCTTGATCAGCGTCGACTTGCCGGAGCCGTTCTGGCCTACCAGGCCGTGCACCTCACCGGGGTGCAGCTCGAGGCTGACGTCGTCGAGCACGCGGGCCGGTCCGAAGCTCTTGGACACCGAGACCATGGCCAGCGTCGGCCCGGCCGCCGGCGCGGCGGGATCGGGGCTGCGGTGGACGGGTGCGGACGGCATCGTGTGCACCTGCGACCTCCATTTCGGTAGGGGCGGCGGACCCGGCGATGTGACCCCGGCTACACCGGGGCTCAGCATGGGGACCGTGGGGTGGCGTCCGGAAACGCCGTTCGGGTATGCCCGGTCATCCGCGCGGCGGATGACCGGCCGGGCCGCGGGCAGCCCGCAGGGAGCCGGCAGCCGCCCGGGAAGGGCCGCTGCCGGCTCGCCCGGCGCGGCCCGGGGGGGGGGGGGGGGGGGGGGGGGGGGGGGGGGGGGGGGGGGGGGGGGGGGGGGGGGGGGGGGGGGGGGGGGGGGGGGGGGGGGGGGGGGGGGGG
>NZ_JBJHAH010000023.1:0-65204 GCF_054050915.1 Modestobacter sp. SYSU DS0875
CCCCCCCCCCCCCCCCCCCCCCCCCCCCCCCCCCCCCCCCCCCCCCCCCCCCCCCCCCCCCCCCCCCCCCCCCCCCCCCCCCCCCCCCCCCCCCCGGCCCCACCCCCTGCCGGCCGCCGATCCCGGCGGCGGTGGGGGTGCCCAACCGAAGCAGCACCCCCGGGCGAGTCCCGCTCGGGGCATCCACCCGTGGGAACAACGAGGACGACGGAGTCCATGGACGACAACATCCTGGAGATGCGCTCCATCACCAAGACCTTCCCTGGCGTCAAGGCCCTGGCGGACGTCTCCCTGGCCGTCCGCCGCGGCGAGGTGCACGCGATCTGCGGGGAGAACGGCGCCGGCAAGTCGACGCTGATGAAGGTTCTCTCCGGCGTCTACCCGGCCGGGACCTACGACGGCGAGATCGTGTTCGACGGCGAGGTCTGCCGGTTCTCCGGCATCCGCGACAGCGAGCAGGTGGGCATCGTGATCATCCACCAGGAGCTCGCCCTGGTCCCCTACCTGTCGATCGCCGAGAACATCTTCCTGGGCAACGAACGCCGGGGCCGCGCCGGGATCATCGACTGGAACAAGGCGCACGCCGAGGCCGCCCGTCTGCTGGACCAGGTGGGGCTGCGCGAGAACCCGACGACCCCGGTCGGTCAGCTCGGGGTCGGCAAGCAGCAACTGGTGGAGATCGCCAAGGCGCTCTCCAAGGACGTCAAGCTGCTGATCCTGGACGAGCCGACCGCCGCGCTCAACGACACCGACTCCGCGCACCTGCTCGGGCTGCTCCGCACGCTGCAGGAGCGCGGGATCACCTCGATCATGATCTCGCACAAGCTGAACGAGATCGCCGCGATCGCCCAGAGCACGACGATCATCCGGGACGGCCGCACCGTCGAGACCCTGGACATGGCGGACCCCTCGGTCACCACCGACCGGATCATCCGCGGCATGGTCGGGCGGGACCTGGAGTCCTACTACCCGGAGCGCGAATCGCACCCGGGCGAGGAGGTCTTCCGGGTCGAGGACTGGAGCGTCAAGCACCCGGTCCAGGACCGGCTGGTGGTCGACCACGCGTCGCTGAACGTGCGCGCCGGCGAGGTCGTCGGCATCGCCGGGTTGATGGGCGCCGGTCGCACCGAGCTGGCGATGAGCATCTTCGGCCGGTCCTACGGCCGCGACATCACCGGCCGGCTGTTCATGCACGGCCGCGAGGTCAAGGCCCGCACCGTCGCGGAGGCGATCGAGAACGGCATCGCCTACGCCACCGAGGACCGCAAACGCTACGGCCTGAACCTCATCGAGGACATCCGCCGCAACGTCTCGGCCGCTGCTCTCGGCAAGCTGTCCCGCCGTGGCTGGGTGAACGGCAACGAGGAGACCAAGGTCGCCGAGGAGAGTCGGCGCAGCATGAACATCAAGGCGCCGAGCGTGTCCTCGATCGTGGGGAAGCTGTCCGGCGGGAACCAGCAGAAGGTCGTGCTGTCCAAGTGGCTGTTCACCGACCCGGAGGTGCTGATCCTCGACGAGCCCACCCGCGGCATCGACGTCGGCGCCAAGTACGAGATCTACACGATCATCAACCGACTGGTGGCGGCCGGGAAGGCCGTCATCGTCATCTCGTCCGAGCTGCCCGAGCTGCTCGGCATCTGCGACCGCGTCTACACGCTGTCCGCGGGCCGGATCACCGGTGAGCTGCCGGTGCGTGAGGCCACCCAGGAGAGCCTGATGGCCCTCATGACCAAGGAGAGGGAGCTCGCAGCATGACCAGGACCGTTCCCCAGGAAGAGGAGCTGACCCCTGCGCCGGGGGCCGCTGCACCCGGCGGGCTGCTGGACGACGGCTCGAACGACCTCCGGTCGCTGATCACCCGGAACCTCCGGCAGAGCGGCATCTACATCGCCTTCGTGGCGATCGTCGCGCTCTTCGCGATCCTGACCGACGGCACCCTGCTCAGCGCCGGGAACATCACCAACCTCGTCCTGCAGTACTCCTACATCCTCGTGCTGGCCATCGGCATGGTCATCGTGATCATCGCCGGGCACATCGACCTGTCGGTCGGCTCGGTGGTGGCGCTCACCGGCGCCGTCTCGGCGGTGCTGGTCATCCAGCAGGGCCTGCCCTGGTGGGCCGGTGCGCTCGCGGGCATCGCGGTGGGGCTGCTCGTCGGCGCCTGGCACGGCTTCTGGGTGGCCTACGTCGGCATCCCCGCTTTCATCGTGACCCTCGCCGGCATGCTGCTGTTCCGCGGGCTGACGCTCGAGGTGCTGGACAACGTCTCGCTCTCGCCGTTCCCCGCGGAGTACCGCGAGGTCGCCAGCGGCTTCATCAACGGGTGGCTCGGTGGCTACGGCTACGACGCCTTCACCCTGCTCATCGGCGCGATCGCGGTGGCCGGCTACGCGGTCAGCGCCTGGCGCAGCCGCGCCGCCCGGATCCGCTACGGGCAGCCGGCGGACTCCATCGCCATGCTGGTCGCCAAGATCGTGCTGGTCGGCGTCGTCGTCATGGCCTTCGCCTGGCAGCTCGCACACGCCCGGGGCCTGCCGATCGTGCTGATCATCCTCGGGGTGCTGGCGATCATCTACGGGCTGGTCACCAAGCGGACGGTCTTCGGACGCCAGGTGTACGCGATCGGCGGCAACCTGTCGGCGGCGACGCTGTCCGGCGTCAAGGTGAAGGCCGTCAACTTCTGGATCTTCGTCAACATGGGCTTCCTGGCCGGCGTCGCGGGGGTCATCTTCTCCTCGCGGGCCAACGGCGCCCAGCCTGGCGCGGGTGAGATGTTCGAGCTGGACGCCATCGCTGCGGCCTTCATCGGCGGTGCGGCGGTCACCGGTGGGGTCGGCACCGTGGTCGGTGCCATGGTGGGTGGCCTGATCATGGCGGTCATGAGCAACGGCATGTCGCTCCTGGGCGTCGACCAGTCGCTCCAGTCGGTGGTCAAGGGCCTGGTGCTGTTGCTGGCGGTGGCCTTCGACGTCTACAACAAGCGGCGGGCGGGCTCCTCGCGCTGACGTCAGCGGGGTCACCGGTACGGGGGGCGGCATCGGGGCCTCCCCCACGGGAAGGGGAGACGGTGCTGACGCAAGGGCCGGCACGAGCGCGGGCGATGTCCGACGTGGCAGCGCACGCGGGGGTCTCCCACCAGACGGTGTCCCGGGTGGTCAACGGCCACCCCAACGTCGCACCGGCCACCAGGGCGCGGGTGCTGCAGGCGATCGCGGAGCTGGGCTACCGGCCCAACACCGCAGCCCGCGCCCTGGTCACCGGGTCGACCCGCACGCTGGGCCTGGAGAAGGCCGCGCGTGCGGCGGGGTACTCGCTCGGCGTCGCCATCCTGGACGAGGACAGCGAGGCGGCGATGCGCGAGGCGGTCGACCGCTTCGTGGCCCAGTCGGTCGACGCCGTCGTCGCGCTGTCCACCTACGGCCAGGCGGTCGACGCGCTCCGGCGGTTCGAGTCGCCGGTGCCGCTGATCGCGGTGCAGGTGGGCCGGGACGAGAGCCGGCCCACCGTCTGGGTCGACCAGCAGGTCGGGGCGGCGCTGGCCACCCGGCACCTGCTCTCGCTGGGGCACCGCACGGTGCACCACGTGACGGGCCCGGGTGACTCCCTGGAGGCGCGCGGGCGGGTGATCGGCTGGCAGGCGGAGCTGGAGGAGGTGGGCGCCCCGGTGCCGGACCTGCTGCACGGCAACTGGCTGGCGTCCTCCGGGCACGCCGCCGGGCTGGAGCTGGCCCGGCGGGCCCGCGCCGGTGAGGACGTGACCGCCGTCTTCGTGGCCAACGACCAGATGGCGCTCGGGCTGCTCCAGGCCCTGCACCGGGCGGGGCTGTCGGTGCCCGCCGACGTGAGCGTCGTCGGCTTCGACGACATCCCGGAGGCGGCGTACTTCACCCCGCCGCTGACGACGGTGCGCCAGGACTTCGCCGAGCTGGGCCGGCGGGGGGTGCAGCTGGTGCTCTCCCGGCTGCGGGGTGAGCAGAGCGAGTCCCAGCCGGTGCTGCCGGCCCTCGTCGTCCGGGAGACGACCGGCCCCGCCCCCGTCCGCTGAGCGCCAGCTCGCGGTCCACCGCCGCGCCCCCGGGGAGCGAGGGCGGCTTGACCGGGCCCTTGTTAACGCTAACAATCCACTCACGTTCCGCGACCCACGGTCGACCGGATCACCGGCACCAGATCCCGGGACCAGGCCTGTCACCGATGGGCGGAAGGGACTCCTGACATGACGATCGACGCTGTCGCAGCGATCACCTCGGGCCGCACGGCGCTGGGCATCGAGCTCGGCTCGACCCGGATCAAGGCGGTGCTGATCGGCCCCGACCACGCGCCGCTCGCCGTCGGGGCCTCCGACTGGGAGAACCAGCTGGTCGACGGCCTGTGGACCTACTCGCTGGACGCCGTCTGGGCCGGCGTCCAGCAGAGCTTCTCGGCCCTCGCCGACGACGTGCGGCAGCGCCACGGGGTGGAGCTCGCCGGAGTCGGTGCCCTCGGGGTGTCGGCGATGATGCACGGCTACCTCCCGTTCGACGTCGAGGGCCGGCTCCTCACCCCCTTCCGCACCTGGCGGAACACCCACACCGGCCGGGCGACCGAGCGGCTCAGCGCGGAGTTCGGGGTCAACATCCCGCACCGGTGGAGCGTCGCGCACCTCTACCAGGCCGTCCTGGACGGCGAGGACCACCTCGGCCGGCTGGACCACCTGACGACCCTCGCCGGGTACGTGCACTGGCAGCTCACCGGCGAGCAGGTGCTCGGCATCGGGGACGCCAGCGGCATGTTCCCGATCGACCCCGCCACCGGTGGCTACGACGCCGCCATGCTGGCCCGGTTCGACCAGCTGGCCGCCGAGGCCGGGGTGGAGCTCACCCTCGCCGAGCTGCTGCCGGCCATCGCCGTCGCCGGGCAGCCGGCCGGCACGCTCACCGCAGCGGGCGCGGAGCTGCTCGACCCGACCGGGGGGCTGCGCCCCGGCGTCCAGCTCTGCCCGCCCGAGGGCGACGCGGGCACGGGCATGGTCGCCACCAACTCGGTGGCGCCGCGCACCGGCAACGTCTCCGCCGGGACGTCCATCTTCGCGATGGTCGTGCTCGAGGGTGAGCTCGCCGGGGTGCACCGCGAGCTGGACCTGGTCACCACGCCGGCCGGCGACCCGGTGGCGATGGTGCACTGCAACAACGGGGCCAGCGAGCTGGACGCCTGGGCCGGTCTGTTCACCGAGTTCGCCCGGGCGCTGGGCTCCCCGGCCGACCCGTCGGAGGTCTTCGCGACCCTGTTCACGGCTGCGCTGGACGGGGCCGCCGACTGCGGCGGGATGCTCGCCTACAACTACCTCTCCGGCGAGCCGATCACCGACCTCGAGGAGGGCCGCCCGCTCTTCCTGCGGTCCCCGGACAGCCGGCTCGACCTCGGCACCTTCATGCGCACGCACCTGTTCTCCTCCCTGGCCACGCTGCGCATCGGCATGGACGTGCTGCAGAAGGCCGAGGGCGTGCGGCTGGACCGGATGTTCGCCCACGGCGGCATGTTCAAGACCGCAGGCGTGGCCCAGCGGTTCCTGGCCGCCGCGATCGACACGCCGGTCTCCGTCGGCGACGTCGCCGCGGAGGGGGGTGCCTGGGGCATCGCCGTCCTGGCCGCCTTCGCCACCGGGCGGGCGCCGGAGCAGAGCCTGCCCGACTACCTGGACACCGCGGTCTTCGCCGGCACGAGCCTGGTGACCGCCGAGCCCGACCCGGCCGACGTCGCGGGCTTCGACGCCTTCATGCAGCGGTACGTCGCCGGGCTCCCGGTCGAGCGCGCCGCCGTCCAGCACGTGGCCACCGGCTCCCAGCCGACCGAGCCGTCCGACACCACCTCCGCACCCCTGACCGAGGAGCAGCCGGCATGACCGCCACCGCCGACCCGCAGGCCCGCACCGAGCGGGGCACCCACCGCGCGCAGCGCGAGCACGTCGCCCACCTGCACTCGTACCTCACCCGCTACGAGCTGGTCACCTGGACCTCCGGGAACGTCTCCGAGCGCGTGCCCGGCGAGGACCTGTTCGTCATCAAGGGCAGCGGCGTCGAGTACGACGAGCTGACCTGGGAGGGCATCACCGTCTGCGACCTCGACGGCAACGCCGTCGACGGCGTCCGGGCGCCCTCCAGCGACACGGCCGCGCACGCCTACGTCTACCGGAACATGCCCGAGGTCAACGGCCAGGTGCACACGCACAGCACCTATGCCGCGGCCTGGGCGGCCCGGCACGAGGAGATCCCCTGCGTGCTCACCGCGATGGCCGACGAGTTCGGCGGTCCGATCCCGGTCGGGCCGTTCGCGCTGATCGGCGACGACTCCATCGGCCAGGGCATCGTCGCGACGCTGCAGGGGCACCGCTCGCCGGCGGTGCTGATGAAGAACCACGGCGTCTTCACCATCGGCCCCTCGGCGAAGGCGGCGGTGAAGGCGGCGGTCATGACCGAGGACGTCGCCCGCACCGTGCACCTCTCCCGTCAGCTGGGGGAGCCCGTCCCGATCGCGCAGGCGGACATCGACTCGCTGTACGCGCGCTACCAGAACGTCTACGGCCAGCGCTGACGCGCCGGCCCCGAGGTAAGGACCTGTACGTGGCATTCGAGGACAACGAGGTCTGGTTCCTCACCGGCAGCCAGGGGCTGTACGGCGAGGAGACCCTGCAGCAGGTGGCCGAGCAGTCCCAGCGGGTGGCGGCCGCCCTCGACGGGTCGTCCGACGTCCCGGTCCGGGTGGTCTGGAAGCCGGTGCTCACCGACGCCGGCGCCATCCGCCGGCTGATGGGCGAGGCCAACGAGACGCCGTCCTGCATCGGTGTCATCACCTGGATGCACACCTTCTCCCCGGCGAAGATGTGGATCTCCGGGCTGGACGCGCTGCGCAAGCCGCTGCTGCACCTGCACACCCAGGCCGACGCCGCCCTGCCGTGGGCGACGATCGACATGGACTTCATGAACCTCAACCAGGCCGCCCACGGCGACCGGGAGTACGGGTTCATGCTCACCCGGCTGCGCACGCCGCGGACCACGGTCGCCGGCCACGTCAGCAACCCGCGGGTCGCCCGGCGGGTGGGCTCCTGGGTGCGGGCCGCCGCCGGTGCGGCCGAGGCCCGCGGGCTGAAGCTCGCCCGGTTCGGCGACAACATGCGGGACGTCGCGGTGACCGAGGGTGACAAGGTCGAGGCGGAGATCCGCTTCGGCATGTCGGTGAACACCTGGGGCGTCAACGACCTGGTGGCCGCGGTGGAGCGGGTGGCCGAGCCGGCCGTCGACGCGGTGATCGCCGAGTACGCCGACCTGTACGAGATGGACGCCGACCTGCGCCCCGGCGGCGACCGGCACCACAGCGTCCGCTACCAGGCCCGGATCGAGGTGGCGCTGCGCCAGTTCCTGACCGAGGGCGGTTTCGGCGCGTTCACCACCAACTTCGAGGACCTCGGCGGGCTGCGCCAGCTGCCCGGCCTCGCCGTCCAGCGGCTGATGGCCGACGGGTACGGGTTCGGCGGTGAGGGCGACTGGAAGACCTCCGCCCTGCTGCGGGTGCTCAAGGTCGCCGGCGCCGGGCTGCCCGGTGGCACCTCCTTCATGGAGGACTACACCTACGACCTGGCCGCGGACCGGCCGACGATCCTCGGCGCCCACATGCTCGAGGTGTGCCCGACGATCGCCGGGGAGAAGCCGCGCCTGGAGGTGCACCCGCTCGGGATCGGCGGCCGCGAGGACCCGGCCCGGCTGGTGTTCACCGCCGCGCCCGGCGCCGGGGTCACGATCGGCTGGTCGGACCTGGGCGACCGGTTCCGCTGGGTGGCCAACGAGATCGACGTCGTCGAGCCCGCCGAGGCGCTGCCCAACCTGCCCGTCGCCCGGGCCGTCTGGGCGCCGCGGCCGGACTTCGAGACGGCGACCGAGGGCTGGCTCACCGCCGGCGGCCCGCACCACACGGTGCTCACCACCCAGCTCGGCGCCGACGAGCTGACCGACCTGGCGGAGGTGTTCGGCACCGAGCTGGTGCTCATCGACGCCGACACCACCCGCCGCAGCTTGGCCAAGGAGCTGCGCTGGAGCGCGGCCTACCACCGCCTCGCGCAGCGCCTCTGAACTCCGGTCACCCGCGGCGACACCCCCCGAGCCGCTGCGGGTGACCGGATCCCACCTCGACGCCCCGGCCCGGACCCCTGGCCGGGGCGTCGTCGTGTGAGCGGTGCGAGACCGGAGGGGCGCTCGTCGATCAGCAGGGCCGGGTGTGGACGGGCTGACGTGGACCGTCACAACGCAGGGCCGGCAGAAGTGCACCTGGCGGAGCTGACTGTAGCGCACCGACTAAGTAAAATGATGCGTCTTCTTAAGGCAAAGAACAGAGCGCATCTTGTCGCCGTGGTGCTCACCCACGTACGATCATCGCCCACTGATCGAGGGATCTCGTGAGAACTTCCAAGAACCGTCTCGTCCGCGTATCGGTCTACCTGTTCGCCGGTCTGGTAGCCGCCTCATATTCGATGCTTGCCGAGTCACCGAGGCTTTGGGTAATGATTCTTCTTGCTGGCGTCGTGACTATCATCGGATGCTCTGCGGTGTCGTGGTGGGAATCTCGAAAACTGGATCAGGAATAGCCACTCCTGGACCAGAACCCCCGCCTCCCAGGCGGCCGAGCTGCGTGCCGCCTTCGCGGTGCGCGTGTTCGTCGACCACGGCGAGTCGAGCCGCGTCGCCGACCGGCCGCAGTGGCTCGCGTGCCTGGACTACCTGCGCGACGGTGACACCCTCGTCGTGCGCCGGCTCGATCGGATCGCCGGCAGCGAGACGATGGCCATCCAGACCATCAACGAGCTGCCCGAGCGAGGCGTCAACATCAAGAGCCTCACCGAACCCGACATCGACACCACCACCCTCATGGGCCGCGCACTGTTCGGCATCGTTGCGGTGTTCGCCCAGCTCCGCGTGGACACGATCCGGGACAACACCCGCCGCGGCCTCGAGCACGCCAGGGCCGAGGGACGAGTCGGCGGGCGCCCGGCGGTCATGACGCCCGAACGGGTGGAGCAGGCGCTGCAGATGCGCGCCGAGAACCACAGCATCGTGCACATCGCGAAGGTGCTCGGCGTCGGTAAGTCCTCAGTCTCACGAGCCCTCGACAAGGCCGCTCAGCTCGCGTCCTAGACGGTCTGTCCCAGGCAGACCCTCTAGACGCAGCGTCGCGTCATTGCGGGCGAACTGGCCGATCTGAGTTTTCCTGCCCGCGACCGTGTGCGGAGGGAACGCAAGAAGGGGCGCCTGCTAAGCAGGCGCCCCTTTGGGAGATTGGTGGACTACATGAGGACGAGCCCTCTGCCGGCACCCTTGGGGCCGACGGTCTGAACTCGGTTGCCAGCATCAAGTTCGTCGTCAACGAACTTGTAGACCGAGATCGCACGGCGAACCGCCTCCGTGTAAGAGATGCCTGAATCGCTCGCGATCTTCTTGAGCGCATCGGCGGTCTCTTGGTTTAGGTTCACGTTCATCTCCGGGTAGAAGTACCCCGCCCACAGCTCCCCGCTCAGAGGCCATCAGCCGGCGAGGGACGCCACCTTGCGACGACGCTCCGCGGCGGAGTCCGCACGGCGCAGGTACTCGTCGCGGTCGAGATCAGCACCAATACCAAGGCGACAGCCGCATCTGCGGAAACGCCTGCGGGAAAGCTGGTCCGCCTGGCGACCTCGAAAGTGTCTCGCAACCGACGGTGACGACACTCAATCTAGCCGACAGGGCGTCCCGGGCCCTGGCGTAGATCAGTCAACCGCCTGCCGGCACGGCTCGCCGGTGTCGGCCCGAAAATGGTCGGGTTTCGGGCCGTCCATTAACGGGCGTTATCGGTCAGCGCAAACTCGACTATCTGCCCGTGTGGCTGTCGTGTCTTCGCTGACACTCCGCGGTGATGCCTGCAGGCCTACCAGGGGGTGGGTCAGCGCGTAGGCGGGGCGGGCAACCGCTTCATGCGGAGCACCAGGATCACAGCCACGCCGAAGCCCGAGGCGGCGCCGCCGACCAGGGCCTGCGTGAGGGTGGACCAGTCCGTGAGCACGACAACGAGCAGTGCGACAGCAACGGCCCAGCCGAGGCCGAGAGCTGCCGTGACGACTGTCCAAGTGGCTCGCTTATTCACGCCGTCAGGATGGCCGCTGTGCCGACTCCTTGAGGTGAGTGTGGCTGTATGGCTCCCTGAAGGAGTGAGCCGACGTCTGCCACTATCGCGACTCCTTGCGGAGGAGTGTTCCGACTCGCCGCAGAGGCTTGCCGATAACAAGTCGTTATGTCGAGTGGTGTCTGCGGGTGCTGCAATCGGCGGTTGAGGTACCGCGGCACTGGCCCGCGACCCTGAGCGACCGCGGTGGGACACTTGGAGCGTGCGACGGCGGTCCGGCGCTCAACGGGCGGTGAGCACCACGGGCAGGTCGGCCAGCCCGCGCATCACGAACTCCGGCCGGCGCTGCGGCCGCGCGCCCAGCTCCAGTGACGACGTCCGGGACAGCAGCGCACCGAAGGAGGCCTGCAGCTCGACCCGGGCCAGCGGCGCGCCGATGCAGAAGTGCACCCCGGCGCCGAAGGAGATGTGCGGGTTGTCGGTGCGCCCGACGTCGAGGGCGTCCGGTTCGGCGAAGACGGCGGGGTCGCGGTTGGCGCTGCCCAGCAGGGCGGCGATCTTCTGCCCCTCGGCGACGGTGACCCCGCCGATCTCCACGTCGGTGGTGGCGGTGCGCTCGAACAGCTGCAGTGGCGAGTCGAAGCGCATGAGCTCCTCGATCGCGGTGGGCAGCAGCGCCGGGTCCTCGCGCAGTCGCTGCAGCTGGTCGGGGTGCTCCAGCAGGGCGAGCAGGCCGTTGCCGCTGACGTTCACCGTCGCCTCGTGGCCGGCGTTGAGCAGCAGGATGCAGGTGGTGACCAGCTCGTCCTCGGTCAGCCGGTCGCCCTCGGAGTCGCGCACGGTGACCAGGTGGGTGAGCAGGTCCTCGCCCGGGGCGCGGCGGCGCTCGGCGGCCAGCTCGCGCAGGTAGGCGACGAACTCGGCGGCGGCCCGCTCGGCGTCGTCCTCGATGGCCGTCGTCCGGCCGTACTCGTACATCTTCACGATCGCGTTGGACCACGGCCGCAGCAGCGGCCGGTCGGCGGTCGGGACGCCGAGCAGCTCGGCGATCACCGCGACCGGCAGCTCCTCGCTCATCCCGGACAGGACGTCGACCGGTGCCGACCCGGCCGACCGCTCGACCAGCTCGTCGACCAGGGAGTCGGCCAGCTCCTGCACCCACGGGCGCAGCCGCTCGACGTGCCCGCGGGCGAACGCGGCGCTGATCAGCCGGCGCAGCCGGGTGTGCTCCGGCGGCTCCATCTCCAGGATCGCGTTGCGGTGGATCAGGTTGAACTGGTCGAACCGCTCGGCGGGCGCCTTGTCGCGCCAGATCCGGCCCAGCCGCCGGTCGCGCAGCACCGCGTTGGACTCGGCGTGGGTGAAGGCCAGCCACATGCCGAGGCCCGCGTCCCACTGCACCGGCGCCACGGCCCGCGCTCGCGCGAAGGTGGGGTACGGGTCGGCGACCACGGCCGGGTCGGCCAGGTCCAGGGGAGCAGCAGCCAGCGTCACTGGAGTGACTCTAGCGAGTTGTCGTCGGGGGAGTCTCCTACCCTCGCAGCATGGCCCGTTCCGCATCCCGCAGCCGTTCCGCCGCCCCGGCCGCCGACGGCGAGATCAACCCGAAGGCCCCGTGCCCGTGCGGCTCCGGCCGGCGGTACAAGCACTGCCACGGCTCCGGCTACGCGGCGCCGGTGCGCCGTCCCTTCGAGGGCCTGACGGGCGAGGCCGACTGGGTCGCGCTGCGCGAGCTGGTGCCGGCCGCCACCGCGGAGCTGCGCACCACCGACGGCCGGGAGGTGACGCTGGCCAGCGTGCTGCCCGGTGGCACGCCCGCGCTGGTGCGCGCCAACGGCGAGATCCTGCTCGGCGTCCAGCTGCCGACCTCCTCCGACGACGTCAGCCGCGACCTGGGGACGGCGCTGGCCGCCGCGCTGGAGGCCCCGGCGGGCGCACCAGTCGACCCGGGCCCGATCGGCGCCGCCGGGTCCGCCGGACCGCGGCTGCAGGAGCTGCTGGACACCAGCGCGCCGATGGAGGTCACCGTCCACGACGACTTCGGCTTCTGGCTCGAGGGCGCCGAGCCGAACCCGGCCGCCCAGGCCGGCCTGCAGCAGGCCAACGAGATGGTCATGCCGACCGTCCGGCTCGAGGGCCTGGAGGCCGCGTACTGGTGCCGTCCCTCGGTCGACCGGGCGCACGTGCGCTGGGCGCGGACCGAGGCCGAGGAGCCGCTGCTGGACGCCCTGGCCCGGCTGGCGGCCGCCGGCGAGCTGACGCTGGGGGAGGACACCCGGTACGCCGGCGCCTTCCGCGCTCTCGGCCTCGTCGTCCCGGTGTGGGACGTGCCCGCCGACGTCCCCGGTGCCGACTGGGCGGCCCCGGCGGCCGAGCTGCAGACCCGGCTGGAGGCGGCGCTCGCCGTCGACACCCCGCTGACCGCGGACGAGCGGCGGGCCCGCGCCGGGCTGCTGTCCCGCCAGGTCACCCTGCGCTGATGCCGGGTGCCGCCGCGGCCACGGGCCGCGGCGGCACACGGGGGCCTACCGTGGTGCCCGCACGGCACGGCTGAGGAGGGCGATCGTGGACCACGAGCACGGCGGGATGCACCTGCCGGAGCTGCCGCCGACCACCGGCCGGGTGCTGGCGCTGGATCTGGGCGGGGCCTCCCCGGTGGCCTGGGTGGCGGTCCTGCTCGCCGTGGTCTACGGCGTCGGGCTGTGGCGGCTGCACGCCCGCGGCGTCCGGTGGTCGCCGCTGCGCACCGCCTCCTGGTTCGCCGGCTGCGCCACCACCTTCTACGTCTGCGCCAGCGGGCTGCAGACCTACGGCATGGGGCTGTTCAGCCTGCACATGGTCCAGCACATGGTGCTGACCATGATCAGCCCGCTGCTGCTGCTCGGTGGGGCACCGGTCACCCTCGCGCTGCGGGCCCTGCCGGCGTCCCCCGGCACCGCCGGGATGCCCCGGCGGCTGGTGCTCTCGGCGCTGCACAGCAGGCTGGGCCGCGCGGTGTCGCACCCGCTGTTCACCGTGCCGCTGTTCATCGCCAGCCTCTACGGCGTCTACTTCACGCCGATCTTCGACGACCTGATGTCGACGGTGCCCGGGCACACCTTCATGCTGCTGCACTTCCTGGTCACCGGGCTGCTGTTCTTCGGCCCGATCCTGGCCATCGACCCGTGGCCGCGCCGCTCCGGCCACGGCGGCCGGATGCTGGAGCTGCTGCTGCCCGCGCCGTTCCACGCCTTCTTCGGCGTGATCGTGATGATGAGCAGCGGCCTGCTGCTGACCAGCTACGCGAACCCGCCGGAGTCCTGGGGCGTCGACCCGCTCTACGACCAGGGCGCGGCCGGCGGCATCGCCTGGTCCTTCGGGGAGTTCCCGACCGTGCTGGTGCTCGCCGTCGTGTTCTTCCAGTGGACCCGGTCGGAGGAGCGGGCCAACCGCGCCGCCGACCGGGCCCGGGAGCGGGCCATCGCCCGGGGTGAGAGCGGCGACGACCCGGAGCTGGTCGCCTACAACGAACGCCTGCGCCGGCTCGCCGCCCAGAACCCCTGACCCCTCACCCCGCCGCAATGGCCATTTCGGCGGGGTGAGGGGTCAGGAGGGGCGGCGGGTGCGGGGGTGGTCGGCGGCGACCAGCGCGTCGACCAGGTCGGCGCGGGCCCGGGCGACCCGGGAGCGGATGGTGCCCACCGGGCAGCCGACGACCTCCGCGGCCTCGGCGTAGGGGAGCCCGATCAGCTGGGTGAGGACGAACGCCTCCCGCCGCTCGGGGTCGAGCCGGTCGAGCACGTCCTGCGCGGCGACCGTGCCGCCCACCTCGTCGGCGGGGGCGTCGCGCACCAGGTCGCCCAGGTCGGCGTCGTCCTCGATCAGCACCAGCCGGCGGCGCTTCCTCGAGCGCAGGTGGTCGGCGCAGACCCGGCGGGCGATCGACAGCAGCCAGGTGCGCACGCTCGAGCGGCCCTCGAACCGGGCCAGCGCCGGCAGCGCCCGCAGGTAGGTCTCCTGGGTGAGGTCCTCGGCGACCTGCCGGTCGGCCAGGTGGGCGCACAGCCGCCACACCTCGGCCTGCGTCTCGCGCACGAACGCCGCCTGCGCGGCGCCGTCGCCCGCTGCCGCCCGGGCCGCGAGCCGTTCCAGCTGCTCCACGACCACCCTCCGGGAACCCTGCGACTGCCGGCGACGACTATGCCAGTCGTGCGGTGCGTTCCCTTTCGTGAGGCGATCTCGGCGGGTCTGGACGGCGAGGACCCGGGTATGCCCCAGCGCTGGGTCGACGAGCACCTGGCCGGCTGTGCGGCCTGCCGTGGCTGGGCGGAGGCGGCCGCGGAGGTGACCCGCCGGGCCCGGCTCGCGCCGGCCTCCTCGGTGCCCGACGTGACCGCGGCAGTGCTCGGCCGGCTGCCGGCGGCCCGGGTGCGGCGGAGCTGGGTGGACGCCGCGCTGCGGCTGGCCCTGCTCGCGGTGGGCGCCGGTCAGCTCGCGGTGAGCCTGCCGGCGTTCCTCGGTGCGGGGTCGAGCGCACCGGTGCACCTGGCGCACGAGACCGGCGCCTGGAACCTGGGGCTGGCCGCCTGTTTCCTGGTGGTCGCCGCCCGCCCCCGGCTGGCCGCGGGTGCGCTGCCGTTCCTGCTGTCCTTCACCGCGGTGCTCGGCTGGGTCACCCTCGCCGACCTCGGCGCCGGGCACGTGCACCCCGGCCGGGCCGGGGCCCACCTGCTGCTGCTCGGCGGCGCCGTCCTGGTCAGCGCCCTGGCGCTGCGCGCCCGCACCCCGGGCCGCGGGCCGGTGGGCGCCGTCCGCGAGTGGGCCGGCCGGCTCACCTCCCGTGCCGGTGCCGAGGGGGCGGGGACGACGGTGCGCCGCGCCGCCGTCCGTTCCCTGCCGGTCGACCCGGTGGCCGAGCAGCGCGCCGCCTGACGTCGGGCCGCATGATCACCTCGGGCTGAGCGGGGCCATCCGCGCCCGGTGGCCCCGCTGGACCCGAGGTGATCATGCGACACCCGGCGTTCACCTGGTCTCCCTACGCTTCCAGGGCCATGAGCACCCCCAGGGACTCCTCGCCGGGGACCGGCGCCCTCGCCCGCCGGCTGGGCACCGGCGACGCCGTCGTCATCGGCCTGGGCTCGATGATCGGGGCGGGGGTCTTCGCCGCGTTCGCCCCGGCCGCGCAGGCCGCCGGCGCCGGGCTGCTGATCGGCCTGCTGCTCGCCGCGTTGGTCGCCTACGCCAACGCGACCGCCTCGGCGCAGCTCGCCGCGCAGTACCCGGCCTCCGGTGGCACCTACGTGTACGGCCGGGAGCGGCTGGGGCCCTGGTGGGGGTTCCTCGCCGGCTGGGGGTTCGTCATCGGCAAGACGGCGAGCTGCGCGGCGATGGCGCTGACCTTCGCCGCCTACGCGGCGCCCGACGGATGGCAGCGCCCGGTGGCGGTGGCCGCCGTCGCCGCGCTGGCCGCGGTCAACTACCGCGGCGTCACCCGCACCGCCCGGCTGACCCGGGTGATCGTCACCGTGGTGCTCACCGCGCTGACCGTCGTCGTGCTGGCCAGCCTGGTCGGCGGCTCACCGACGTGGTCGCAGGTCAGCCCCTGGGACGGCGTCAGCGGCGGCTGGTACGGCGTGCTGCAGTCGGCCGGGCTGCTGTTCTTCGCCTTCGCCGGCTACGCGCGGATCGCGACGATGGGCGAGGAGGTGCGTGATCCCGCGCGGACCATCCCGCGGGCGATCCAGCTGGCCCTGGGTCTGACGGTCGCCGTCTACGCGGTCGTGGCGGTCACCCTGCTGGCGGTGCTCGGCCCGGACGGGACGGCGGGGACGGCGGCACCGTTGGCGGCCGCCGTCGACGCGGGCAGCTGGTCGGCGGCGGCGCCGGTGGTCCGGATCGGGGGCGCGGCCGCGGCGCTCGGTGCGCTGCTCGCGCTGATCGCCGGCGTCGGCCGCACCAGCCTGGCGATGGCCCGGGAACGGGACCTCCCCGGCTGGCTGGCCGCGGTGCACCCCCGCCACCAGGTGCCGCACCGGGTGGAGGTGGCGCTGGCCGTCGTCGTCTGCCTGCTGGTGCTCACCGTCGACCTGCGCGGCGCGATCGGCTTCTCCTCCTTCGGCGTGCTGCTCTACTACCTGGTCGCCAACGCCTCGGCGTTCACCCAGGACCGCTCGCACCGCCGGTTCCCCCGCGCACTGCAGGTGTTCGGCGCGGTGGGCTGCGTCGTCCTCGTGGTCACCCTGCCGCCGAGCGCCATCGCGGTCGGTGTCGCGGTGCTGGCGGTCGGCGCAGCGGCCCGACTGGTGCGCGTCTCCCGGGGACGACGCGCCGCATGATCCAGCGCGGCCGGACCTGGTTGAGTGACCCCGTGACGAGTCGTCTGGCGGCAGTGCCGATCGCCCTCCTGCTCCTGGTCGCCGGGTGCACCGGCTCGGGGGAGGACGACGACACGGCGGCGCCGAGCGCGGCGGCCCGGGAGGTCGCGTGGGGCGCCTGCGACTTCGACGTGCCGGCCGGGGTCGACATCGAGTGCGGCACCCTCGAGGTGCCGGCCGACCGGGACGACCCGGACTCTCCGACGATCGAGCTGGCCTTCGGTGTCGTCGCCGCGGCGGACGACGACCCGGCCGAGGACCCGCTCGTCTACCTCTCCGGCGGACCGGGCCAGGGGGCGCTGGAGTTCGTGCCGCTGGCGTTCGGTGAGCTGTACGAGCCGCTGGCCCAGGACCGGGACCTGGTCATCCTGGACCAGCGCGGCACCGGGCTGACCGAGCCGTCGCTGGCCTGCGACGAGTACAGCTCCTGGGTGCGGGAGTCGCTGGGGTCGGAAGAGCCGGTCGAGGAGCTCGCGGAGCAGGCGGCCGCCTCGCTGGAGGAGTGCCGGCAGCGCCTGGTCGACGAGGGCGTCGACTTCGCCGACTACGACAGCGCCGCCTCCGCCGCCGACCTCGACGACCTGCGCCGCGCGCTGGGCCACGAGGAGTGGAACCTCTACGGGATCTCCTACGGCACCCGGCTGGCGCAGACCGCCATGCGCGACACCCCCGAGGGCATCCGGTCGGTGGTGCTCGACGCCTCCTACCCGATCGACGCCGACCTCTACGAGGAGACGCCGGGCAACGCGGCCCGGGCGATCGATGCGCTGTTCGCCGCGTGCGCGGCCGACGCGGGGTGCGCCGAGCGGTACCCCGACCTGGAGCAGACCGTCACCGACCTCGTCGCGGAGCTCGACGCGGCGCCCGCGTCGGTCACGGTGCTCGACCCGACCACCGGTGAGCGGGTGGAGAGCCCGCTGGACGGCGCCGGCTTCGTGGGCTTTCTCTTCCAGAGCATGTACTCCACCGAGCTGATCCCGTTCCTCCCCGAGGTCATCGAGGCCGCGGCCAACGACGAGTTCGGCACCATCGGCCTGCTGCTCAGCGCGTTCACCCAGCAGCTGGACATGGTCAGCGTCGGCCAGCAGCTGGCCGTGCAGTGCCAGGAGGAGGTCAGCTTCAGCGACCCGGACGCGGTGGCGGACGCGGTCGCCGAGCACCCGCTGGTCGAGAGCTTCTTCGCCAGCACGCCCACGATGGGCCCGGGCATCTTCGACGTCTGCACCAGCTGGGACGCCGGCGAGCCCGGCCCCGCCGAGAACGAGGCGCTGAGCAGCGACCTCCCCACCCTGGTGCTGGCCGGTGAGCTCGACCCGATCACCCCGCCGCGGTGGGGCGAGCAGCTGGCCGAGGAGCTGGGCAACGCCGTCTACGTCGAGTTCCCCGCCACCGGGCACGGCTCGGTGGGCACGCACGAGTGCGCGGTGCAGCTGACCCGGGAGTTCCTCGCCGACCCGGGCAGCGAGCCGGACACCTCCTGCGTCGACGACGTCGAGGCCCCCGCGTTCACCCCCGAGGGCGTGCAGGTCGAGATGACGGACTGGGAGAGCGAGGAGCTGGGCCTCGCCGGGGTCCGGCCCGACGGGTGGTCGGAGGTGCTCCCCGGCGCGTTCCAGCAGTCACCCCTGGTCTCGCTGGTGCAGCAGGTGGTGCCCGGCGCCACGGCCGACCAGGTGCTCCAGCAGCTGGCGGCGCAGCTGGGCACCGGTGAGCCGGTCGAGCCGGTCGACCAGCTGGAGACGGCGTCGGTCACCTGGGACCTGTACCGGGTCGACGACCTCGGCCAGCGGGTCGACCTCGCCCTCGCCGAGACCCCGGCGGGCCTGGCCGTGGTGCAGCTGACCGCGAGCCCGAAGCGCAGCGACGTCTACCGGGAGCAGGTCTTCCTGCCCGCCGTCGAGGCCTTCGACCCGGGGGCCTGACGGTCGGGTGGGGCGGCTACGTCGGGACGGGGTCGCGGAGCACGGGGCAGGACATGCACCGCGGGCCGCCGCGGCCGCTGCCCAGCTCCGACCCGGCGATCGCCAGCACCTCGATGCCGGCCTTCTCCAGCGCCGCGTTGGTGACGGTGTTCCGCTCGTAGGCCACCGCCAGCCGCGGCGCCAGGGCGAGGGTGTTGTTGCCGTCGTCCCACTGCTCGCGCTCGGCGGTGACCGGGTCGAGCCCGGTGTCGATCACCCGCAGCCGGTCGATGCCCATCGCCTCGGCCGCGGCCTCCAGGAACGGCCGTGGCCCGTGCACCGACAGCTCCACCGTGTCGGCGTCGTCGGGCAGCTCGTCGCTGGTCACCGTCCAGGCCTGCAGCGAGTCCGCGACCGCCGGGTACATGACCATCGCGTCGACGTCGACCATCGTGGCGATGGTGTCCAGGTGCATCGTCGCCCGCTCCTGGGCGATCGGGACGACGAGCACGGTGTGCGCCAGCCCGCGGGCGAACACCCGCCGGGCCAGCCGCTCCGCCCCGCCCGGCGTCGTCCGCTCGCCGACGCCGACGGCGACCACGCCGGGCGCGAGCAGTAGGACGTCGCCCCCCTCCAGGTGCTCCAGGTGCGCGCCGTAGAGCTGCTCGGCGCCGGCGAAGCGCGGGTGGTGGGCGTAGAGCGCCGCGGTCAGCGCGCTCTCCCGCGCCCGGGCCGGCATCGCCAGCGACGTCACCGCCACCTGCCCGCCGACCCACACCGAGGAGTCGCGGGTGAACATCAGGTTGGGCAGCGGCGGGACGACGAAGTCCCCGTGGCCCATCAGCTGGTAGGCCAGGCCCCGGCCGCCGTGCAGCTCGTCGTGGGCGACCCCGGCGATCAGCGCCTGCGCCAGGTCGTCGGGCGCCAGCCCGGCCAGGTGCGCGGTGGTCGCGTGCTGCAGCGTCGCCCCCAGCCGTGGGTCGTCGACGGCGGCGGCGATCACCTGCTCGCGCGCGGCGGGCAGCGCCATCACCTCGGTGAGCAGCCGGTGCAGGTGCAGCACCTCCACCCCGCGCTCGGTCAGCGCCGCGGCGAACGCGTCGTGCTCCTCCTGCGCGCGGGCCACCCACGGCACGCCGTCGAAGAGCAGTTCGTCGTTGTTGCGCGGGGTGAGCCGGCGCAGCTCCGCGCCCGGCCGGTGCAGCAGCACGGTGCGCAGCCGGCCGACCTCGCTGGTCACCGAGCAGGGGGCGGTCATGCGGTCGAGCCTCGCCGATCGGGCCACCCGCGGCCAGCCCGGAACGGGTGAACCCGGCGGTCGTGGTCCACTACGGGCGTGACGCCGGTCGACCCGCCCCCACCGCCGCCCACTCCCGGCGGCCAGCCGCGGTGGCTGGTCGTGCTGCTCGCCGCTGGCATCTCCCTGCTGGTGGGCGCGGTGCTGCTGCTCCTGTTGCAGCTGGCGGGCGTCGAGCGGATCGGCCTGCTCGGGCTGCTGCTCGTGCTGATCACGGCCGCCGTCGCCGGCGGCTACGCCACCCGGGCGCTCGCTCCCCGGCTGCCGCCGATGGGCAGGCGCCCGCGCGGCTGACCGGCGTGTCGCACGGCCTCTTCAGAAACGCCTGCTCAGGCGCATATGTGCAGGTCAGGTCAGCCTTCCCTGGCTGGCGAGGTCGGTCGTGTGCTGCCAGCCTGGGGTCATGACCCAGATGCTGGACATGCCCCAGGTGCAGGACTGCTCGGTCGACAGCTGTTCGTACAACGCCGAGCACACCTGCCACGCCGGCGCCATCACCGTCGGCGGCGACCACGCCCACTGCGGCACCTTCGTGGAGATCTCCTTCCGCGCCGGGCTCGACCGCACCGGCGTGGTCGGCGCCTGCCACCGCTCGGACTGCGTGCACAACGAGGCACTGGAGTGCCGCGCGTCCGCGGTGCAGGTGGGCTCCGCCGCCGACAAGGCCGACTGCCTCACCTACACGACCCGCTGACCCCAGCGGGCCCGGGTCAGGCGACCAGCTGCTCCAGCTGGTCGGCGCTGGGCACCGGTTCCAGGGCCAGGGTCGGCGTGCGCAGCGCGCCGTCGGCCACCGACAGCGCCGCGACCGGGTCGCCGTCGTCCACGAGGACGGCCCGCCCCGCCGTCGCGACGCCCCGCAGCGCGGCGAGCACCGTGTGCCGGTCGCGCGCGGCCAGTCCGTCGGTCAGGTGGTCGACGAGGACGACGGACGCCGCGCCGGCGCGCGCCTGCTCGACGGCGCCCAGTCGGTGCCGGACGTCGTCGTCGGGCGAGGCGGTCAGCCGCAGCACGGGCAGGGACGCGTGGCCCCCGGCGCACCGGGCGCTGCCCGGGTCGAGCGCGGCCATGGTGGCCGCTCGCGTCGCCGCCGGCCCCAGCAGCACCGTGACGCCGCCGACCGGCAGTCGCAGACCCATCGAACCCCACCTCACGTCGAGTGAGGCCAGGCTAACCTGACCGGCTGTTCGGGTGCCAGCCGCGCTGGTCAGGCGGGCGTGGCCCGGTCGTCGGGGCGCGGCAGCAGCCAGGACAGCCCGGCGCGTTCCAGTGCGGGGCGCAGCCGGTCGGGCAGGTGCAGCAGCTGCAGCTCGGCGCCCCGGCGACGCGGCTTGCGGGCCAGGTGCACCAGCAGTTCCAGCCCCGCCGCCTCCAGGGTGGTCACCGCCTCGAGGTCGACCCGTTCCGGCCAGGACGACGGCGGCACCTCGCGGCGGAACCGGCGCACGGTCTCCCGGTCGATCTGGCCGCTGAAGCGGAGCAGGGGGCCGGAGCCGTCCTCCGCGAGGACGACCGCGCCCGATCCGCTGCGATCCGGGCCGATGGTCACGGTGGACTGGGTACCCGCTCATCCCCGCTGAAACGTGCCCCAGGGCGAACGCCCAGGTCAGCAGGCCAGGATCCATCCGGGAGGGGGCGGTGTGCGACGGCCACCCGTTGGCGGCGGTGCGCCCGGAGGCGGTGGGGGAGCTGGGGTTCGCGGGGCGGGCGCCGGTGACCGTCCGGGCCCGGCCTGCCGATGACGGTTGCAGAGCGCGCCGACTTCCCCGGCGCGGTCGTCGAACAGTGGGGGTCTCTGGCGTGAGCGCGTCGAACGGGCATCAGCCCAGGACGGCGGTGGGGCGGGGTGCCGACGCCGCCTGGTGGCTGGTCGACGAGGACGGCGTCGTCCTGGCCGGGCCGTTCCCCAGCCAGCTGGACGCCGCCGTCGCCGGGCTGACGGCCGACGGCTGGTTCGCCGAGCCGGGCTACGGCTCGTGCCGGCCCGACGGGACCCTGTCGCGGCAGTTCTCCCCCGAGGACCGCAGCTGGCTGGGGCACCTGTCTGCGCTGCTGGACCGGCTGGCCGACGACTGGGACCCGCTGATCTCCGACGCCGACCCGCTCACCGGCCTGGTCTGCGAGATCACCGCCGCCGTCGCCGAGGCCGGACTGCCGTTGCACGACTGCGCGGGCCGCACAGCGGACCGGGCGCTCGGCGGGGTGTGCCTGACGCCGAGCCCGGAGCGGGACGGCGTGGTGGTCTCCTGGACCCAGCACGACCGGACGTCGGTCGGGCGGGTGCGCGGCCCGGAGACCGACGCCGCGGTGCAGCAGACGATGAACGCCGCGGTCGCCGAGGTGCTGTCGGCGTCCGGGTTCCTGGTCGAGGCCCTCGGTGCGGTGTCCGTCGTCCGCGCCGCCGACAATCCCACTTCGTGGGAGTGACGTCCCACTACATGGTCTGACTCGGGCATCCTGCGCGGGTGGACACCTACACGCACGGGCACGCTGAGCCGGTCCTGCAGTCGCACCGCTGGCGCACGGTGGAGAACTCCGCCGGGTACCTGCTGGCCTCGTTGCGTCCCGGCATCGACGTGCTCGACGTGGGCTGCGGCCCGGGCACGATCACGGTCGATCTCGCCGCCCGGGTGGCGCCGGGGCGGGTCGTCGGGCTGGACGTCGCGCCCGCCCCGCTGGCCGAGGCCCGGGAGCTCGCCGCCCGGGCGGGGGTGGACGTCGAGTTCGCCGTCGGCGACGGCTACGCGCTCGCGTTCGACGACGGCTCCTTCGACGTGGTGCACGCCCATCAGGTGCTGCAGCACCTGACCGACCCGGTGGCCGCGCTGCGCGAGATGGCCCGGGTCTGCCGGCCCGGGGGAGTGGTCGCCGTCCGGGACGTCGACTACGCCGCGACCACCTGGTTCCCCGCCGCGCCGGGCCTGGACCGCTGGCTGGAGCTGTACGGGCAGGTGGCCCGGCGCAACGACGCCGAGCCGGATGCGGGGCGGCGGCTGCTGTCCTGGGCCCACGCCGCCGGGCTGCGGCAGGTCACCGCGACCACCTCGGCCTGGTGCTTCGCGAGCCCGGCCGAGCGGGAGTGGTGGGGCCGGTCGTGGGCCGGGCGGGCGACGGCGTCGGCGTTCGCCGAGCAGGCGGTGGCCTACGGGTTGGCCAGCCCGGCGGAGCTGCAGGAGGTCGCGGACGCATGGCTGGCCTGGGTGGCGGCCGACGACGGCTGGCTCGGCATGCTGCACGGCGAGCTGCTCATCCGGGTCCCCTGAGGGCAGAGATGGCCATTTCTGCCCTCAGGGGCGTCACCGGAGCCAGCCGTTCGCCTTCTCCGACACGCCGCGCTCGGGGGAGAGCGCGGCCCGCACGCGGTCGGCCAGCTCGCGGTCGTAGGTCACCCGGCAGCATGCCGCGCCGGCGCCGTCCTCAGGCGGCTGCCGGCACCGGCTGTTCGTCGGCGTGGGCGACGTGCCGCAGGGCGCGCCAGATGAGCACGACGAACACGGCCGACCCGGCGAAGGCGAACCAGAACGGCGCGGTGACGCCCCAGTGCTGCGCCAGCACCCCGCCGATCCCGGAGCCGACCACCAGCCCGCCGTAGACGCCGACCACGTTGACGCTGCCCACCCGCCCCTGCAGCGCCTGCGGCACGGCCCGCTGGCGGACGGCGACCGACGTCGTCCCCCAGATGAAGGCGTGCGCCCCGAAGGCGAAGAAGACCGGCAGGGCGACCCACGGGCTGCTGGTGAGGGCCAGAGCCAGGTGGGTCAGCGTCTCGACGACCAGGCCGATCCGCATGAGGTCGCCCAGGCTCACCCGGCGGGTGATCCACCCGTAGGTGAGGCCGCCGACGATGCCGCCGACGGCGCTCACGGTGGTCATCAGCCCGAAGCCGATCGCGCCCAGCCCGAGCCGCTCGGTGGCGTAGAGCACCAGCACCGACCAGGCCGCGCCGAAGGTGACGTTGAAGATCGTGATGGTCAGCACCAGGGTGCGCACGGCCGCGTGGTGCCGCACCCACCGCAGCCCCTCGGCGATGTCGTGCCGCATCGCGGTGCGCGCGCCGGTGCGCGGCTCCCGGGCCGGCAGGACGACGCGGGTGACGAGCACCGCGCCCAGCGCGATCACCACCGCCTGCACCCCCAGCGCCCACGCGGCGCCGACGGTGAACAGTGCGGCGCCCAGCGGCGGACCGGCGAGCTGGTTGACGGTGATGAACCCGGTCTGCAGGCGGGAGTTCGCCACCGCCAGGTCGTCCCGGGCCACCAGCATCGGCACCAGGGTCTGCGCGCTGTTGTCGGCGAACACCTCGGCGGTGGCCAGCGGGAACAGTGCTGCCAGCACCACGGCGATGGACACCCGGTCGGTGACCACCGCCAGGGTCAGCACCACCAGCACGGCGGCGCGGGTCAGGTCGACGACGAGCACGATGAGCCGCCGGTCCAGCCGGTCGGTCAGCGCCCCGGCGAGCAGCCCGAACAGCAGCGCCGGCAGCCACTGCACGGTCGCGGCCAGGGCGACCAGGAACGGGTCGCCGGTCAGCGAGGCGACCAGCAGTGGCCCGGCCGCGAGCAGGATGCCGTCACCGAGCTGGGAGATCCAGGAGGAGGCGAGCAGCCAGCGGAACGGGGTACCGAGCCGCCCCGGGACGAGGATCTCAGCGATGCGGCTCACGAGGACCGGACCTTAGCCGGGCTCAGGGACGGCGTCGTCCCGTTTCCGCTGAGGGTGGACGTTCCACGTGCAACCGTCTCGCCATCATGGCCATTCTGGCGGGGAGACCGGTCAGGCGGGCTGGGGGAAGCGGACGTGCGCCTCCAGGGTCGCCAGCGAGCGGTGCATCCCGATCGTCACCGCCGCGAGGGCGAAGAAGCCCTCGTCGTCGCCGATCTCGGAGCCCCGCAGCAGCGCGGTCAGCCGGTCCGCCGCGGTCAGCGCCGTCGCGATGGCCGCATCCCGGTCGTCGGGCTCGGTGTCGGTGGCGTGGTACGGGATCCGGACCACGCCGGCCAGGCCGTCCAGCGCATCGGCGAGCACCCAGCCGGTGCCGTCGTCCACCCGGTCCAGCCCGCGCCGGTGCGGCTGGAACTCCACCACCAGCGTGGTGAGGTCGTCGATCAGGACGGCGACGCGGTCCAGCGCGCGGGACTGCTCGCGGATGCTGCTCGCCGTGCCCCGCCAGCGCCGGGCCCGGGGGTTGGCCCGCCGCGCGCGCTCGACCATCGCCTCGGCGGAACGCATCCGGTCCAGGGCGCGGTCCAGCTCCTCCCCGCGGACCTCCCACTCACCCAGCTCGGGCACCTGCCCGCTGCGCAACGACGTCGCGATCGTCTCCAGGTGCTCGCCGAGCAGGGTCCGGGTGCGGGCGATCCGCTGCTCGGCGGTGGTCAGCTGCAGGGGTGGGAACAGCAGGCTGGTCACCAGCACGCCGATCACGGCGCCCAGCAGCGTCAGCCCCGCGTACCGGAGCGCGTACTCGGCCGGGTCCGCCGTCCCCACGGTGAGCATGAGGACGGCGGCGAAGCTGACCCAGCCGGCCTGCTCGCGGAACAGCCACCGCCACTGCTCGACCACGATCGCCAGCGCGACGATCAGCGCGATGGTGATCGCGTTGGAGACACCCCGGGTCGCCTCGAACAGCGCCACGGCGAGGGCGAACCCGACCAGGATCGCCACGATGCTGCGCCAGGCCGCCGACGCGGAGTCCGCCACCGTGGGGCTCACCGCGATCACCGCGCCCAGCGGCGCGTAGTAGGCGTACGCGGCCAGCGACGGCGGCAGCAGCAGCGCGACCTGCCAGGACAGCCCCGCCGCCAGCGCCGCCCGCACCGCCCGCTGCACCCACGGCTGCTGCAGCCGCGCGATCACCCATCCCACCGGGCCAGCATGCGGGCTGCCAGCCACCCGGCGGGAGCGGGAGGGACGTGACGTCGCTCGCCCGGGTCAACCCGCGTCGCCGGAGGTGGAGCCGCGCCGTGCCCCGGCTCCACCTCCGGCCGGCCGGCTCAGCCCTGGCGGACGGCGTTGGCCTGGACGGCGGTGCTCACGTACTGCGCCAGGCCGGGCGCGATCCGCTCGTAGTGGGCGGTGAACCGCTCGTCCTCGACGTACATCCGGCCGAGCCCGGCGTGCATCTCGGGCGAGCAGTCGTAGAAGTGCCGGCTGATCTGCTGCCGGTGCTCCTCGGCGACGTCCATGGCGGTCGCGGAGTCGGCGGGGACCCCGGCCGCCAGCGCCGCGGCGAAGCGCCGCTCGACGTCGTCGGTCTCCGCCTTGACCCGTAGCCAGTCCTCCTTGCCGTGTGCCGCCGTCCGCCGTCTCGACTCCGCGTACGCCGCGGTGTCGCCCCAGCGCTCTTCGACCTCCGCGTCGTACTGCGACGGGTCATGGTCGCCGAACACCTCGAACCGTTCCTCCGGGGTCAGGGAGATCCCCATCTGCCGTGCCTCCATCTCCTTCTCCACGGCCGCGACCATCGCCCGGGTGCGCTCGAGCCGGTCCCGCAGCAGCCGGTGCTGCCGGCGCAGGTGCGCCGCGGGGTCGGCGTCGGGGTCGTCCAGCAGGGTCGCGACCTCGTCGAGGGGGAACCCGAGTTCGCGGTAGAGCAGCACCTGCTGCAGCCGGTCCAGGTCGCGCGCGTCGTAGCTGCGGTATCCCGCCGACGTGCGCTCGCTGGGCCGGACCAGCCCGATCCGGTCGTAGTGGTGCAGCGTGCGCACCGTGACGCCGGCGAGCCGGGCCAGCTCACCCACCGTCCAGCTCATCGCCCCTCCTCTCTCGTCGACGGAGACCACGGAACAGCCTGACGCGGCGTCAGGGTCAAGGGCAGGTTCGGACGGCGCGTGGACGGGGCACTGGCCGGACATGGCCGACGACGTCCGCACGCCCGTGCCCGCCGACGACCCGTTCCCGCGCTCCCGGGTGCGGGTCGGTGACCACGAGATGGCCTACGTCGACGTGGGGGAGGGCGACCCCATCGTCTTCCTGCACGGCAACCCGACGTCGTCCTACCTGTGGCGCAACGTCATCCCGCACGTGCAGCACCTCGGGCGCTGCATCGCACCGGACCTGATCGGCATGGGGGAGTCGGACAAGCTGCCCGACCCGGGACCGGGCAGCTACTCCTTCGACCGGCACGCCGAGTTCCTGGCCGGGTTCCTGGACGCGGTCGGCGTCACCGAGCGGGTGACCCTGGTGCTGCACGACTGGGGCTCCGGGCTGGGGTTCGACTGGGCCGCCCAGCACCCCGACGCCGTGCGGGGCATCGCGTTCACCGAGGCGATCGTCACGCCGATGATCTGGGCCGACTGGCCCCGGGCGGCCAAGCCGGTGTTCCAGGCGATGCGCGGGGCGGACGGCGAGCGCAGGGTGCTCGACCAGAACGTGTTCGTGGAGAAGATCCTGCCGGCGGAGGTGCGGCGCGGGCTGTCGGCGGAGGCGCACGACCGGTACCGGGCGCCGTTCCGCGAGCGCGCCGACCGCTGGCCGACGCTGGAGTGGCCGCGGCAGATCCCGATCGAGCACGTGCCGCCGGGCGTGCACGACGTCGTCGACCGGTACGGCCAGTGGCTGGCACACAGCGAGGTGCCCAAGCTGTTCCTCAACGCCGACCCGGGGTCGATCCTGGTCGGCCGCCAGCGCACCAGGGTGCGGCGCTGGCCGGCGCTGACCGAGGTCACCGTGCCCGGCGGGCACTTCGTGCCCGAGGACTCCCCGGACGAGATCGGCCGCGCGCTGGCGGACTGGATCCCGACCCTGCGCTGAACCGGGGGGGGGCGTCAGCCGTGCCGGCCGCTGCCCTGGCGCTCGTGCCGGATCCGGGTCATCGACTCGTTCGCCGAGGCGATCAGCGACTCGGGGGTCGACGCCCGCCCGGAGAGCGCCACACCGACGCTGAGCCGGATCCGGCAGGCGAGCTCGGGGGCGGGCTGCAGGGGGGCGTCGAAGGCCGCGGCGACCCGGCGGGCGATCCCCTCCGCGTCGGCGGGGTCGGTGATGCCGGGGCACAGCAGCACGAAGGTCTGCGCGCTGATCCGGGCGACGACGTCGCCCTGGCGGACGGCGGAGACCAGCCGGCCGGCGGCCTCGGCGCGGGCGGCGTCGGCGACCGGACGGCCGTGGGTGTCCTCCACGGCGGTGATCCCGTCGAGGTTGCAGGAGAGCACCGCCAGCCGGCCGGCGTCCGGCCCGGCGGCGGCCAGCGCGAGCTCGAGCCGGTCGATGAGCAGGCTGCGCACCGGCAGGCCGGTCAGCGGGTCGGGGACCGTCCGCTGCCGCAGCCGCTGCGCGAACTGCCGCTGGGCGGCCACGACGGCGGCCGTCTGCACCAGCACGTCCTGCGACTGCTCGAAGCGGATGGTCTCCATGGTCGGTGCTCCCGTTCGCTGGGCGGCCGCATCTCGGCCGTCCTCCCAGGAGTCGGCAGGTCGGCGACGGCGCTTGAGGACGGCGGGCCGCCGGTCCCCCGGAGGGGTGCGGTTCCGCCCCCGCGCCGACCGGTCAGCCCGCGGTCTGCGGCCGTCCGGTCAGCGCGAGCCGGACGGCGAGGGCGCCGAGGACCCCACCCATCAGCCACCGCTGGACGCGCAGCCAGGTGGGCCGGGTCGAGAGGAAGCCGGTCAGCGAACCGGCGAAGACGACGATGAGCCCGTTCACGGTGAGCGCGAGGGCGATCTGGACCAGCCCGAGCACCAGGCTCTGCGCCGCCACCGAGCCGCGGTCGGGGTCGATGAACTGAGGCAGCAACGACACGTACAGCACCGCGATCTTGGTGTTGAGCAGGTTGGTGACCAGCCCCATCAGGAACAGCGTCCGAGGGGGGTCGGGGCGGAGGTCCCGCGGGGCGAAGGCGTTGACGCCGCCCGGCCGCAGCGCCTGCCAGGCGAGGTACAGCAGATAGGCCGCACCGGCGATCTTGAGGACCGTGTAGGCAGCCGGGACGGCCACGAAGACGGTCGCCAGACCCGCCGTGGCCGCAGCCAGGTAGACCAGGAACCCGGCGGCGACACCGAGGAGCGAGACCAGCCCGGCCCGGCGGCCCTGCGTGACCGACCGGGACACCAGGTAGATCATGTTGGGCCCCGGCGTCAGCACCAGACCGAGCGCCACGAGGGCGATGCCGGCGACGGCAGCGGTGGTGACCACGTCGTCCTCCTCCGCCGGGTCCGGCTGCGACCCTGGCCTGCGCCGTTCAGCCCACCAGGGTGCGCACGGTCTCGACCACCGCGACGACGGCGAAGACGGCGAACAGCACCGCCGCGACCCGGCGGATCAGCGCGATCGGCAGCCGGTCGGCGAGCTTCCGGCCCAGGAAGGCGGCCAGACCGGAGACGACCAGCAGCGCGGCCCAGGCGCCGAGGAACACCGACAGCGGCTCCTCGTAGCGGGCGGCGAGCCCGGCGGTGGCCAGCTGGGAGAGGTCGCCCCACTCGGCGGCGAACAGCACGCCGAAGGAGATCACCGCCGCGCGCAGGAACGACGTCTGCTCGCGGGCCGCGGCGGCCTCGTCGTCCTCGGGCCCCTCGTTCGCGCTGCGCCACAACAGCACCGCGCCGACCACGAACAGGGCGGCGACGACGGCGCTGACCAGGGCCGCGGGCAGCAGCGACAGCAGCGAGCCGGCGGTGACGGCGATCGCCACCTGCAGGCCGAACGCCGTCCCGACGCCGACGAACACCGGCAGCGCCGGGAACCTGGTGGCCAGCACCAGGGTGGCGAACAGCGTCTTGTCGGGCAGCTCGACCGGCAGGACCAGGACGAAGGCGGCCAGGACGACCGAGGGGACCACAGTGCTCTCTTCCGCTCAGCGTCGCCGGGCGGGGATGCGGGGCAGCCCTCGACCGGCGGCGCACCATCAAGGTGGCCGCGAGGCCGAAGGTCTCGCCCACCCGCGCCGGAGCACGGGCCCGCTGACCGGGCGCGCGAGCGCGCCAGCATGTCGACCAGCGGTCGGGGGGCTACTCCCCTTCTCGGCCCAGGAGACTAGCCGATGCCCCGGGGTGCACGGCGTGAGCACGTCCGGATGCCCACCGGGCGCGCTGGATCAGTCGTCGAGTTCGAACGCCACCAGCACGATCGTGTCGTCGGCCTGCAGGTCGGGGTAGTAGCCACGCAGCAGGGGCAGCACGTCGGCGCGGCTCTGGAAGCCGTCGGCGTGCGCTTCCTCTTCGGTCACCTCCGAGACCCGCTTGGCCACCGTGGAGGTGATGCGCCCGGGCAGGGAGACGTTCACGGGCGATTCGAACACCAGCAGCGCCCGGCCGACCTGGACCGGGTCGTGGAACCGGAGGGTCAGTCGCTTGCGCCCCGCGCGGACGGCGTCGAGGTGGGTCGCGCGGAAGCGCAGCCGTTGGACCTGCTCGGCCGGCCACGAGAACGAGCGCGGCAGCAGGTCTGCGGCGCGGACCACCTCCGCGCCCGTCGAACGCGGCACGATCACCCGCAGGTGCGGGTGGTGGTCGGCGAACACCTGCCTGTCCCGGCCGCACGGGGAGAGCACGCCGCGGCCGGCGTCGCCGACGGCCACGATCGTCTGTGGAGCCAGCGCCCCCGCCGCGCGCGCGGTTGCCAGCGCCACCAGTTCTGCGCACGGCCCACCTGTGAAGTGGTACAGGTTCACCCCGACGTGCACGTCGCCGTGCTCGTCGCGCACGGCCGCCGCGACCGTGTGCAGCGCCCCATCGCCGTGGGCGGCGATCACCTGCTCGGCGGCGTCGACCAGCTCCCGGTCGTGCGGGGTGGGTTCCATGGTGCCCGAGGGATCACCGCTGGGCGGTGCGGCGGGCGATGCGGGCGGCGAAGACGCCGGCGGACCAGCCGTTGTCGATGTTGCTCACCACGACGCCGGGCGCCGCGGAGTTCAGCATGGTCAGCAGCGCGCTGAACCCGCCGAAGGTGTTCGCCTGCCCGGCCGAGGTGGGGACGGCGACCACCGGCACCTCGGTGAGGCCGCTGACCACGCTGGCCAGCGCCGCGTCCAGGCCGGCGACGACGACCAGGCAGTCGACGTCGTTCAGCAGGGACGGGTCGGCCAGCAGCGGGCGGATCCGGTTGCCGCCGACGTCCTCGACCCGGACGACCTCGGCGCCGGTGACCCGGGCGACGAACGCGGCCTCGGCGGCGATCGGGGTGTCGCCGCTGCTGGCGCAGAGCACGGCGATCCGGCCGACGGCCTCGGGCACCGGGCCGACGGCGGCGGCCATCGCCACGCCGTCCATCGTCGTGTACGCGTCGTGCTCGCTGGCCAGCGCGACGAGGGTCTCGGCACTGGCCCGGACCACCACGGCCGGGTGGTCGGGGTGGTCGCGGCGGGCCTCGCGGACCAGCGCCAGCACCTGCTCGGTGCTGCGGCCGGTGGCCCAGATGACGTCGGGTCCGAACGGGGCGACCACCTCGCGGGCGGCCGCCGGGGCCGGGGTGGGCGCGGGAGCCGGGGCGGGCTCGGGATCGGCCGGCTGTTCGGTGCGCGGCCGCCGGGCCGCGGGGGCCGAGCCGAAGAGCTCGTCCAACGGGCTGCGCGGGCGCGTCGGCTGCACCGGCGGGTCCATCAGCAGGGACGCGAAGCCGTTGAGGTCGCTCTCCGGCTGGTCGTCGGTGGGGCGGTCGGCCAGCGGGGAGGTGCTCACGTCGCCGACGATAAGCGCCACGTCGGCCGAGCCCGGGACCTCGCCGGAGGCCGTGCCGGGCGCCGTCACACCGGCCCCATCGGCCCCGTCCGGAGCCCGGGTCTGGGTCACCCCCGACAGCCGGACGACGCGGTCGCGGCCGGCCCGCTTGGCGTCGTAGAGGACGCCGTCGGCCGCGGCGAACAAGGTGCGGCGGTCGTCGCCGCGGGCGGCCTGGGCGATGCCCACGCTGATCGTGACCGGCCCCTCGACGCCGAGCGCCGACCAGTCGTGGGTGGCGATCGAGCGGCGGATCCGCTCCATCGCCCGCTCCGCCTGCTCGGCCGTGGTCTCCGGCAGCAGGATGACGAACTCGTCGCCGGCCCAGCGGCACACCTCGTCGGTGTCGCGGCAGCCGTCGACCAGCAGCTGGCCGACCGCCCGCAGCACCGCGTCGCCCCCGGGATGGCCGGCGGCGTCGTTGATCGCCTTGAACCGGTCGATGTCGACCACCGCGAGCGCCGGGGCGGCGCCGGAGGTGAGCAGCCCGTCGAGCCGGGCCTCGGCGTACCGGCGGTTGGGCAGGTGGGTCAGCGGGTCCTCGTAGGCCTGCCGGCGCAGCTGGCCGGCGGCCCGCTCGGTCTCCAGCAGGCTCTTGCGCCGGCCGAACAGCTCCACCCAGCGGGTGCGCCGCTCGTCGACCCGGTCCAGCTCGTCGGCGAGGTAGGCCTGCAGGTAGGGCAGCGCGCGGGCGGCGTCGTCCAGGTCGGCGTGCAGGGTGCACAGCTCGCGCAGCGCTGCCCGGCGCAGCCGGGCCAGCCCGTGCTCGGTGGCCACGGTCAGCGCGGCGGCCAGGTGGTCGTCGGCGCGGCGCGGCTCGCCGGACCGGCGCAGTGCCCGGCCCAGGCCCAGCTGCGCCGAGGCGAGCAGCGACCGGTCGCCGGCCTGCTCAGCGGCGCTGACGACGGCGCCCAGCAGCGGCAGGGCCGCGGTGTGCTCGCCCAGCCCGACCAGTGCCCAGCCGTGGACCACCTGGGCGTCCAGTACGGCGGGGTCGTCGGCCGGCAGCTCCTCCAGGGCACGCTCGGCCAGCCGGCGGGCCTCGGTGAAGGAGGCGTGTGCGGACTCCAGGCCGCCGTCGTCCAGCACGCCCTCGCCGACCTCGGCGGACAGCGCGGCCAGCCGGGTGGCGGTCTCGCCCACCAGGCCGCGGGCCAGGTCACCGTCGTCCGCGGTGGCCGCCGCGGCGGCGGCCACCTCCGCGGCGCGACGCTGGTAGTCCAGCGCCAGCGGCATCAGCTCCAGGTCGGCGAGCACCCCGGCCAGCGCGCTGAGCGTGTGCACCAGCAGCGGGCCGGGCGGCACGGCCGGGTCCAGCAGGCTGGCCGCCTCCACCGCCTCGTCCATCGCGGCGTCGACCCGGTGGGACAGCAGCTCGATCCGCGCGTGCCGGACCAGCCCGGCGGCCCGCTGCAGGCCGTCGTCCTGGGCGTCGAACGCGGCGCGCGCCGAGCGCACCAGCGCGATCGCCTGCGCGGCCCGCTCGGCGGACTCCGACCGCGTCTCCCGGTCGACCGGCTGGTCGTCGCCGGCGGCGCTGCCCTGCAGGTCCAGCGGCGGTTCCTGCTCGGGCCCGCCGTCGACGAGCGGCTCGCCCAGCAGCGACCAGCCGGCCAGCCGCAGCCGGCGGACCAGCAGTTCCGCGCGCAGCGTGTCGGCCCAGGCCCGGGCCAGCGAGGCCCGGGCCCCGCCCCGCTCGTCGGCCGGCGTGGCGGGCAGCTCGCCCTCGACCTCGGCGAGCAGCCTCTCGGCCTGGTCGAGCTCCCAGTTGGCCAACGCGGAGCTGACCCGCTGGTGCAGGAGTCCGGGCGGCACGAGGGCACTCTGCACGGTGGTCCCGGGCGTGTCACGCACCGGGGTGTCGGCCCGGCGGGCGGTGTCGTCGCCCCGGGAGCCGCTCAGGCGCAGGGTCACGAGACCGCCTCGCCGTCGTCGAACGCCCAGCCGGGCCGGCGGGGCGCGCCGCTGAGCACCTGGGAGACCAGGTCGTCGACCGACGTGGCGGCGGCCGCGGCGCGGGCCGGCGTGGCCGGTGGTTGGTCGCCGCCCGGGGCGCGGACCCGGTTGCGGCCCCCGCGCTTGGCCGCGAAGAGGTTCAGGTCGGCGCAGTCGAACAGCTCCCGCCACGTCCGGGGGCCGGCGGCGCCGGGCGCGGCGGTGCTGGCGACCCCGATGCTGACCGTCAGCGGAGCCGGGACCTCCAACGCGGCCCAGTCGGCGTCGGCGACGGCGCTGCGCAGCCGCTCCATGGCGACCACCGCCTGCGCCTCGTCGGTGTCCGGCAGCAGCACCAGGAACTCGTCGCCGGCCCAGCGGAACACCTCGTCGCCGGTGCGGCTGTGCTCCTCGAGCAGCGTCGCGACCGTGCGCAGCACGGCGTCGCCGTGCAGGTGGGAGTGCTCGTCGTTGAAGGACTTGAAGCCGTCGACGTCGACCACCGCCAGCGAGACCGGCTCCCGGTCGTCGCGCAGCTCGGCCATCCGCTGCTCGGCGCTGCGCCGGTTGCCCAGCCCGGTGAGGGTGTCCTCCATCGCGTGCCGCCGGAGCACCGCCGTCTGCCGCTCGGCCTCCCGCAGCCGGCTGCGCCGGACGAACATCTCCGCCCACAGCTCCCGGCTGCGCAGGTGCGCCCGGCTCGTCTCGGACCGGTAGGCGTCCAGCCAGTGCAGCGCCTCCGCGGTGAGCCCCAGGGCCGCGGTCGCCTGGCCCAGCTCCAGCAGGCACTGGCGGTAGCGGCGCAGGTCACCGGCCGCGGCGAAGGCGCCGGTGGCCGAGACGAGCAGCTGCAGTGACTCCTCGCCCAGGTGCGGGGGCGGGGTGCGGTCGCGTGGCCCGGGACGGGCGGCGGCCTGCCGGGCCAGCAACCGGGCCAGCGCCAGGTCGGCGTAGCCGGCCAGCCAGGGGCCGGCGTCGCCGGCGGCGAGGTGACGCTGGACGCGCCGCAGCGGGGCGAGCGCGGAGTCCAGGTCGCCGGTGAGGGTCAGCGACCAGGCCTGCACCACGTCGAGCAGGTCGACGTCGGCGTCGGTGGGCTCCCAGGCGAGCTCCCGGGCGGTGGTGGCGTGGCGCAGCGCCGCCTCGGCCAGCTCGCGGGACCGGGCCAGGTCGCCCCGCCGCTGCACCGTCTGGGCCAGCTCGACGTGCTGCTGGGCGCACAGCCGCAACAGCTGCCACCGGTCGCCCAGGTCGGGCAGCCGATCGGCCACGCGGGCGCCGCGCCGGGCCTGGCTGACGGCGAGCTCCTCGAGGTCCAGCCGGGTCAGCGCGAGCGAGAGCCAGTGGTGTGCCTGGTGCAGCGCGCGGGGAGGGGTGCCGGACGCGCCGGTCTGCTCGCCGAGCTGGTCGGCCAGCAGGCTCGCGTCGACGGCGAGGTGCAGGGCGGCGTCGTACCGGTCGGCGCTCACCTCCACGTGCGCCAGGTAGGCCAGGGTCAGCGCGCGCTCGGCCGACGCCGGGCAGCGCTCGAGTGCGGCGCGGGCGGCGGCGACGGCGGAGGCGGCCCCGTCGGTGTCGCCGTCCAGCAGGAGGGCGCGGGCGCTGAAGGCGTGCGACCAGGCGCTCCACGAGGGATGCCGGGCGGCGGTGAGCACGATGGCGGCCCGGTCCAGCTCGGCGGTGAAGGCGCGGGCGTCCTCGGCGCTGCTGGCCGCCAGGAGGCGCCAGCGGACCGTGTCGAGCATCGGCTCGAGGGTCTCGGGCGCCGCGGTCACGCGCACCTCCTGTCAACTGTCGGGGGACGTGACGAGCACGTACCCGGCCGGTGACGAGGCAGCTCCCCCCGCGCCGGGACCTGGATCCGGCGCGGCCGCACTACCCTCACCAGATGCCGCGCGCAGACTCCCGCACAGCGCCGACGAGGTTCGCCTATCTCGGACCCGAGGGTACCTTCGCCGAGGCCGCCCTCGCCGTGCTGACCGCCGAGGTCGATCCCCCCGTCGACGTCCACCCCGCGCCCAGCGTCGCCGCCGCGCTCGCCGCGGTGCGCGCCGGGGAACGCGACGCCGCCCTCGTGCCGCTGGAGAACTCGGTGGAGGGCTCGGTGCCGGCCACCATGGACGGGCTGGTCGACGGTGCGCCGCTGGTGATCACCCGGGAGGTGTTCCTGCCGGTGGCCTTCGTGCTGGCCGTGCGCCCCGGCACCGACGCCGCCGCGGTGCGCTCGGTGGCCAGCCACCCGCACGCCCTCGCCCAGTGCCGGGCCCGGGTCGCCGAGCTGGTGCCCGGGGCCGACGTCGTCCCGACCGGGTCGACCGCCGACGCCGCCCGCCGGGTCGCCGCCGGCGAGCACGACGCCGCGGTCTGCGCCGCCATCGCCGCCGAGCGGTACGGGCTGGTGGCGCTCGCCGGCGACGTCGCGGACCACCCGGGCGCCGTGACCCGGTTCGTGCTGGTCGAGCGGCCGGGGCCGCTGCCGGAGCCCACCGGGTCGGACAAGACCACGGTCACCGCCGTCGTCGCCGACCGCACCGGCGCCCTGCTGGACCTGCTGGCCGAGTTCGCCGTGCGGGGGATCAGCCTGACCCGGATCGAGTCCCGCCCCACCCGCGAGGGGCTGGGCGTCTACTCGTTCTCCATCGACTGCGAGGGGCACGTCGCCGACCAGCGGGTGGGCGACGCGCTGGCCGCACTGCACCGGCAGGCCGACGAGGTGCGGTTCCTGGGCTCGTACCCGCGCGCGGACGCGCAGCCCGGGAAGCCGGTGGCGGAGCGGGTCGGCGATGCGGCGTTCGTCGCGGCGGAGGAGTGGCTGGCCCGGGTGCGCGCCGGGTCCGCCGGGCAGGGCTGAGCCGCCGTCCCGGGGCCGTGCACCGACCGTCATGATCACCCAGTGTGCGCGCTCAGGGACGCTCTGCACACCCCTGGTGTCGGACCGTTCCGTCTCGTCGGTTCCGGTGTGCGCACGACGTCACTCCTGCCCCGCTGGACCGACGACGAACGCACAACGGGGCGAGGCGCCCTGCCTCAGAGGTAGAGGCCGGTGTTCTCCTCGATCCGGGCGGCGGCGACGGCGTGCACGTCGCGCTCACGCAGGATGATCAGGTCCTCGCCGTGCACCTCGACCTCGTGCTGGTCCTCGGGGGAGAAGAGCACCTGGTCGCCGACCTTGATCTGCCGCACGTTCGGGCCGATGCCCTTGGCCTCGCCCCACACCAGGCGCTTGGCCACCTGGGCGGTCGCCGGGATCAGGATGCCGCCGGTCGAGCGCCGGTCGCCGTCCTCCTTGCGGAGGGCGACCAGCAGCCGGTCGTGCAGCATCTGGATCGGCAGGCGGGGGGCGGTGCGGTCGGCGTCCTCGGGCACGTCGGGCAACGCTACCCGCCGCCGTCCGCGCGCTTTCTCGCGAGAAAGCCCGCGCGCTTTCTCGCGGGAAAGCGCGCGGGGTCGGGCTACCCCCAGCCGAGGGCGTGGAGGCGTTCCTCCTCGATGCCGAAGTGGTGCGCGATCTCGTGGACGACGGTGACCGTGACCTCGTCGACCACCTGCTCCTCGTCCTCGCAGACGTCGCAGATCGCCACCCGGTAGATCATGATCCGGTCCGGCAGCGCCCCGCCGTAGTCCCAGCCGCGCTCGGTCAGTGCGAAGCCCTCGTAGATGCCGAGCAGGTCCGGCTCCTCGGGGTTCCGGTCCTCCACCAGGACGACGACGTTGTCCAGCAGCGCCATGAGCTCGGCCGGCACCTGGTCCAGCGCGTCGGCGACCAGCTCCTCGAACCGCTCCTGCGGCAGCGCCTCCATCACCAGCTGGTGGGCTGCGGGCGGCCCTCCTCGTAGCCGGCCGCGCTCTGCACGCCCAGCACCGCCCGCTCGTGCAGCTCGTCGACGGTGCGCGCGCCGGCGTAGGTGGCCGAGGAGCGGACGCCGGCCACGATCTGGTCGATGAGGTCCTCGACGCCGGGCCGGGCCGGGTCCAGGTACATCCGGGAGGAGCTGATGCCCTCCTCGAACAGCCCGGCGCGGGCCCGGTCGAAGCCGCTCTGGGTGGCGGTGCGGGCCTTGACCGCCCGCGCCGACGCCATGCCGAAGCTCTCCTTGTAGCGGCGGCCGGTGCCGTCGTCGTACAGGTCGCCGGCGCTCTCGTAGGTGCCGGCGAACCAGGAGCCGATCATCACGTTCGCCGCGCCGGCGGCCAGCGCCAGGGCGATGTCCCGGGGGTGGCGCACCCCGCCGTCGGCCCACACGTGCCTACCCAGCTCCCGCGCCGCGGCCGCGCACTCCTCGACGGCGGAGAACTGCGGGCGGCCGACGCCGGTCATCATCCGGGTGGTGCACATCGCGCCGGGCCCGACGCCGACCTTGACGACGTCCGCGCCGGCCTCGACCAGGTCGCGGGTGCCCTCCGGCGTCACCACGTTGCCGGCCACCACCGGCGTCGTCCCGGCGACGGCGCGGACGGCGCGCACCGCCTCGACCGCCTTCTCCTGGTGGCCGTGGGCGGTGTCGACCACGAGCACGTCGACCCCGTGCGCCAGCAGCGCCTCGGCCTTGCCCGCGACATCACCGTTGATGCCGACGGCGGCGGAGGTGAGCAGCCGGCCGGCGGCGTCGACGGCGGGGGCGTAGATGGCCGAGCGCAGGGCGCCCTTGCGGGTGATCAGGCCGACCAGCTGGTCGCCGTCGAGGACCGGGGCGGCGCTGATCCGCTCGGCGGAGAGCACGTCGAAGACCTTGGGCAGGTCGGTGCCGGCGGGGATGGTCAGCGGCTCGGGGGTCATCACCTCGGACAGCTGGGTGAACCGGTCGACGCCCTGGCAGGCGCCGTCGGTGACCACGCCGACCGGCCGGCCGTCCTGGACCACGACGACGACGCCGTGCGCCCGCTTGCCCATCAGCGACAGCGCCTCGGCGACCGTGGACGTCGGGCCCAGGGTGATCGGGGTGTCGTAGACGGTGTGCCGGGCCTTGACCCAGGAGACGACCTCGCCGACGACGTCGATCGGGATGTCCTGCGGCAGCACTGCCAGGCCGCCGCGGCGGGCCACGGTCTCGGCCATCCGCCGGCCGGAGATCGCCGTCATGTTGGCGACGACGATCGGGATGGTCGTGCCCACCCGGTCGGGGGTGGTCAGGTCGACCTCGAGGCGGGAGCCGACCGTGGAGTGCGCCGGCACCATGAACACGTCGCTGTAGGTGAGGTCGTGGTCCGGGCGGCGGTCGCCGAGGAAGCGCATGGCACCAGTGTCCCGCACCTGGGCCAGGAGGGGTGGCCGTCGGTGGCGCGGGTCGACCCGCGCGGCAGCCGGATCGGGCCCCGGCCGACCGGATCGGGCCGACGGCGCCACCTACCATGCGTCTGTGATCGACCTGCGACTCGTGCGTGAGGACCCCGAGCGGGTCAAGGCCAGCCAGCGCGCCCGGGGCGCCGACGACTCCCTCGTCGACCGGCTGCTGGCCGCCGACGCCGACCGCCGGGCCGCGGTGAAGGCCGCCGACGACCTGCGCGCGGAGCAGAAGGCGGCCTCGCAGGCGGTGAAGAAGGCCACCCCCGAGGAGCGCCCCGCCGTCCTGGAGCGGGCCAAGGCGCTGGCCGCGCAGGTGAAGGAGGCCGAGGAGGCCGAGCGCACCGCGGACGCCGCGCTGACCGAGCTGCACCTGCGCATCCCCAACCTGGTGCACGACGAGGTTCCGCCCGGCGGTGAGGACGACGCGGTGGAGATCCGGGTCGTGGGCGAGGTGCCCAGCTACGACTTCGAGGTGAAGGACCACCTGCAGATCGGGGAGGCGCTCGGCGCCATCGACATGGAACGTGGCGCCAAGGTCTCCGGCGCCCGCTTCTACTTCCTCACCGGCCCCGGCGCGCTGCTGGAGTTCGCGCTGGCCCAGCTGGCCATCACCCGCGCCGTCGCGGCCGGCTTCACCCCGGTCGTCGCCCCTGCCCTGGTCAAGCCGGAGGCGATGGAGGGCACCGGCTTCCTGGGCGAGCACGACGAGGAGGTGTACCGGGTCGAGCGCGACGACCTGTACCTGGTCGGCACCTCCGAGGTCGCCATCGCCGGCATGCACGCGCGTGAGGTGCTCGACCTCTCCGCCGGCCCGAAGCGGTACGCCGGGTGGTCCTCCTGCTTCCGCCGGGAGGCCGGGTCCTACGGCAAGGACACCCGCGGCATCATCCGGGTGCACTGGTTCGACAAGGTCGAGATGTTCAGCTTCTGCGCGCCCGAGGACGCCGCCGCCGAGCACCGCCGGCTGCTGCAGTGGGAGGAGGAGTTCCTCCAGGCCCTCGAGCTCCCGTACCGGGTGGTCGACATCGCCGCCGGCGACCTGGGCACCAGCGCGGCCCGCAAGTTCGACATCGAGGCGTGGTTCCCCTCCCAGGGCACCTATCGGGAGCTGACCAGCACCTCCGACTGCACGACGTTCCAGGCCCGCCGGCTGCAGATCCGGCACCGCGACCCCGACGGGAAGCCGCAGCCCGCGGCGACGCTGAACGGCACGCTGTGCGCGATCGCCCGCACGATCGCCTGCCTGCTCGAGGTGCACCAGCGGGCCGACGGCTCGGTGCACGTGCCCGCGGCGCTGCGCCCGTGGCTGGGTGGCCACGAGGTGCTCACCCCCGGCATGGCGCTGGCTGCGGTCGCCCCCGGCCCCGCCGCGTGAGCGCTGGCCGGCCCGACGGCGGCGGGTTGACCGCACCCGCGGCCGCCGCGGCCGCGGGTGAGGTGGTCGACCTGGGCGACCTGGGCGCCCGCCTGGGGTCGTGGCGGCCCCGGCTGGTGGTCAGCGACCTGGACGGCACCCTCCTGGGTGCGCACGGGGAGGTCAGCCCGCGCACCGCGGCGGCGATCGCCGCCTGCCGGGCCGCCGGCCTGCCGGTGGTCGGCGCGACCGGCCGCGGGCCGCGGCTGCTGGAGAGCGTCCGCGCCGCCCTCGCCGGGCAGGGGATCGCGGTGCTGGCCCAGGGCGGCTACGTCGTCCGGTTCGGGTCGGACGGCGCCCCCGACGAGGTGCTCCGCACGGTCGGCATGCCCCGCGAGGTGGCCACCGAGGTGATCGCGGCGATCGAGGAGGTCGCCGGCGAGCTGATCGTCGCGGTGGAGGACGCCGCCGAGCAGGCCGAGGCGATGCGCCCGCTGCGGGTGCAGCACGGCTTCGACTGGCCCTACCCCGAGCCGGCCCACCTGCTGCCCCGGCACCAGGTGCTGCCCGTGGGGGCGGTGCTCAAGGTGTTCCTGCGCTCCCCCCGCCTGGGGGAGGACCAGCTGGTGGAGCTGGCCCGCCGCGTCGTCGACCCCTCGGTCGCCGAGCTCACCCACGCCGGGCTCGGGTTCATCGAGGTGCTGCCCCCGGGGGTCACCAAGGCCACCGGGCTGCAGGTCGTGCTGGACGCCCTGGGTCTCGGGTTCGGCGACGTCCTCGTCTTCGGCGACATGCCCAACGACCTGCCGATGATCGAGGCGGTCCGGGACGGGGGCGGCCGGGCGGTCGCCGTCGCCAACGCCCACCCGCTGGTCCGCGCCGCCGCCGGCGACCGGACCAGCGGCCACGAGGCCGACGGGGTGGCGCGGTACCTGGAAGCCCTGCTGGAGCTGGAGGGCACCGGTGGCTGACCGGCCGAAGCTGATCGTCAGCGACCTGGACGGCACGCTGCTGCGCAGCGACGAGACGATCAGCGACGCGACGCTGGCCGAGCTGCGCTGGTGGGACGCCGAGGGGGTGCCGCTGGTGCTGGCCACCGGGCGGCCGCCGCGCTGGATGCTCGGGGTGCGCGAGCGGCTGGGCGGGGGGACGGCGATCTGCTGCAACGGCGCCGTGCTGCTCGACCTGACCGGGTTCACCGTGCTGGAGGAGCACCCGGTGCAGCCGGAGGTGCTGCAGGAGGTCACCGCGCAGCTGCGCCGCCGGCAGCCGGACACCTGGTTCGCCGTCGAGTACGGCGACCAGTTCCGGCACGAGCCGATCTACCGGCCGCGCTGGGACAGGGACGCGCCCGGCGTGGCGGTCGCGACCCTGGAGGAGATGGTCGCCCAGCCGGTGGCCAAGCTGCTGGCCCGGCACGAGCGGCTCGGCCGCGACGAGTTCGTGGCGCTGGTCGCCGAGGTGGTGGGGGACACCGCCACGGTGACCACGTCCTCCTCGGACGCGATGGCCGAGATCTCGGCGGCCGGCGTGACGAAGGCGACCGGTCTCGCCCGGCTCGCCGCCGAGCGCGGGCTGACCCCGGCCGACGTCGTCTACTTCGGTGACATGCCCAACGACATCGCCGCCTTCGAGTGGGTGCGGGACGGCGGGGGGCGGGCGGTGGCCATGGCCCACGCGCACCCCGACGTCCTGGCCGTCGCCACCGACGTGACCGTCGCCAACGATGCGGACGGGGTCGCGGCCTTCCTGGCCACGCTGCGCAGCAGCTGAGGCCCGGGCCGCGTCGGCCCCTTCGTGGGAACGATGTCACCCGATCCAGCGGACTTCCTGGTTTCGCATCCGCGCTGTGCTCCAGAACCGGTCGTGCGCTGCCGATCTCCGGCTGACAAGGGCGCCCAGGGTGCGTCCATCCGCAGGAGAGGTACGCCATGACCGACGCTCGGGCCCACCAGGCCACGCCCACCGACCCGGACCGACGTCCGGGTCTCGTCCAGCGCACGGGCCTGCGCGCCCGGCTGCTCGCGGCCTTCCTGCTGGTCGCGCTGGCCACGCTCGCGGTCGGCACGCTCGGCGTGACGCGCATGGGCGAGCTGAGCGACCAGGCCGAGGCGGTCTACGAGGAGGGCGCCGTGCCGCTGCGCGACATCCTGCTGCTGCGCTCCACCTACTGGGAGATGCAGGCGGCGACCTCCCGTGGCATGAGCCCCGGCCTGCCGGCCGACGTCGTCGCCGGCCTCCAGGAGCAGGCGGTCGCGATCCGCGCGACGCTGGACGAGCTCCGGGCCGGGGTGGAGGAGATCACTCTCACCTCCGCCACCGAGAGCGCCTTCCAGGACTTCCAGGCCGCCATCGCGGCCTACGACGACACCAGCGCCCAGATGGCCGAGCTCGGTGCCGCCGGCGGCGACGTCATGACCCTGCTGCCGGGGTTGCAGGAAGCTGAGCTGAACGCGGTCACGGCGCTCAACGAGGCCACCGACGCGCAGATCGCCGCCACCTCGGCGACCGTGCAGGAGGCCCGCGACGCCTACGCCAGCGCACGCACCCTCACGATCATCGGCGTCGTGATCGGCCTCGTGGTCTCGGTCGCGCTGGCTGTCCTGATGGCCCGCAGCGTCACCCGCCCGGTGCAGCGGATCCGCGAGACCCTCGAGCAGGTCGCCGCCGGGGACCTGCGGGTGCGGGCCGGGAACGTCGGCGGTGCCGAGCTGGGCGACGTCGCCCGCTCGCTGGACACCACCCTGGACTCCCTGGGTGGGGTGCTCACGCTGGTGAGCGACTCGGCGTCGCGCCTGGGTGCGGCGTCGCAGCAGCTGACGGCGGGTGCGGCGGCGATGGCCGGCAACGCGCGGACGGCGGCCGGTCAGGCCGACGTCGTCGTCGCCTCCGCCGGTGAGGTGGCCTCCAGCGTGGACACGGTGTCGACGGGCTCGCAGCAGATGGAGGCGGCGATCCGGGAGATCGCGCAGAGCGCGACCGAGGCGGCGCGGGTCGCGGGGCAGGCGGTCGGCGTCGCGGAGAACACGACCCGGACGGTCGGCAAGCTGGGTGACTCGTCGCAGGAGATCGGCAACGTGGTGAAGACGATCACCTCGATCGCGGAGCAGACGAACCTGCTGGCGCTGAACGCCACGATCGAGGCGGCGCGTGCCGGTGAGGCGGGCAAGGGCTTCGCCGTGGTGGCGAACGAGGTGAAGGAGCTGGCGCAGGAGACCGCGCGGGCGACCGAGGACATCGCCCGCCGGGTGCAGGCGATCCAGGGCGACACCGCCGGTGCGGTGGACGCGATCGGGGAGATCTCCACCGTGATCGCGCAGATCAACGACTTCCAGGCGACGATCGCCGCGGCCGTGGAGGAGCAGACCGCCACGACCAACGAGATGAACCGCAACGTGTCCGAGGCGGCGACGTCCTCGCAGAGCATCGCCTCGGCGATCACCGGGCTGGCCGCGGGCACCGCGGAGACCAACCAGCGGGTCGAGGAGGCGCAGCGTTCGGCGGAGGAGCTGTCCCGGATGAGCGACGAGCTGCAGGCCGCGGTCAACCGGTTCACCGTCTGAGCAGCGACCACCTCGCCCCCACCGCGCGCCAGCTCGCGGCCCGGGCCCGGCGAGGTGGCCACAGCAGGGCCTGCCGGGAGCACCCGGCAGGCCCTGCCGTCTTTCGTGTTCCGGACGGCGGAAGACAGCCGGGCCGCACTCAAGAGTTCCCTCGGTGGGACCGATCCCAGGGAAAGCAGGTCGTCCGCACCAGCGCAGGAGCCACCACGAAGGAGAGACCCATGGACGTCGACACGCCGAGCACCGCCCCCGAGCCGGGAGGTGCCGGACCGCTCGCTGGGCTCGGCCGGGTGGGGCTGCGGGGCCGGCTGCTCGCCGCGATCCTCGTCGTCGCCCTGGCCACCCTCACCGTGGGCGTCATCGGGATCCACCGGATGGGCACCCTGAGCCACCAGGCCCAGGAGGTCTACGACAGCGGCACCCGCCCGCTGGAGCAGCTGGACGACCTGGAGTCGTTGTGGTGGGAGCAGCAGGCCTACTCCGCCCGCTCGGCGATGGAGAACCTCCCGGACGAGGTCCTCACCCAGAACGCCGAGGCGGCCACCGAGGCGCAGGGCCGGATCACCGAGGCGCTCGAGGCGGTGGATCCCGGGGCGCTGAGCGCGCCGGTGCGGGCGTCGTTCGAGCAGTTCCGGGACGCCGCCCTCGGCTTCTTCGAGAACCAGGCGCAGATCCTGGCCAACGTCGGCGACCTCGAGCTGACCATGGCGATCGTCCCGCAGCAGCAGGAGCTGGAGGCGACCGCCATCGAGGCGATCACCACCGCGACCTCCGCGCAGAGCGCCGTCGCCGCGGCGACGGCCCAGGAGGCCCAGGACGCGTACGAAGCCGCCCGCACGCTGACCATCGTCGTGGTCGCCGCCGGCATCGCGGTGTCGGTGCTGCTGTCGCTGCTGCTCGTGCGCTCCATCACCCGCCCCGTGCAGCGGGTGCGCGAGGTGCTCGACCGCGTCGCCGAGGGCGACCTGAGCGTCCGCGCCGGGGAGACCGGCGGCGCGGAGATCGGTGAGGTCGCCCGGTCGCTGGACCGCACGCTGGAGTCCCTCGGTGGGGTGCTGTCGCTGGTGAGCGACTCGGCGTCGCGCCTGGGTGCGGCGTCGCAGCAGCTGACGGCGGGTGCGGAGGCGATGTCCGCGAACGCGCGGACGGCGGCGGGCCAGGCCGACCTGGTCGTGGCCAACGCCGGTGAGGTGGCCTCCAGCGTGGACACGGTGTCGACGGGCTCGCAGCAGATGGAGTCGGCGATCCGGGAGATCAGCCAGAACGCCAGCGAGGCATCGCGGGTGGCGAACCAGGCGGTGGGCGTCGCGGAGAGCACCACGCGGACGGTCGGGAAGCTGGGTGACTCGTCGCAGGAGATCGGCAACGTGGTGAAGACGATCACCTCGATCGCGGAGCAGACGAACCTGCTGGCGCTGAACGCCACGATCGAGGCGGCGCGTGCCGGTGAGGCGGGCAAGGGCTTCGCGGTCGTCGCCAACGAGGTGAAGGAGCTGGCGCAGGAGACGGCGCGGGCGACCGAGGACATCGCCCGCCGGGTGCAGGCGATCCAGGGCGACACCGCTGGTGCGGTGGACGCGATCGGCCAGATCAGCTCGGTCATCGGGGAGATCAACGACTTCCAGGCGACGATCGCCGCGGCCGTGGAGGAGCAGACCGCCACGACCAACGAGATGAACCGCAACGTGTCCGAGGCGGCGTCGTCCTCGCAGAGCATCGCCTCGGCGATCACCGGGCTGGCCGCGGGCACCGCGGAGACCAACCAGCGGGTCGAGGAGGCGCAGCGTTCGGCGGAGGAGCTGGCCCGGATGAGCGACGAGCTGCAGGCCGCGGTCAACCGGTTCACCGTGTAGCCGGTGCCGGTGCAGCAGGGCCCGTCCGGTGTGTGCCGGGCGGGCCCTCCTGCGTTCGGGTGAGATCCGGGCCGGCCGACGTCGGTTGCGCTCAACCGGTCCACCCGTCTGCCGATAGGGGGTGCGAGAGCGCTGGTCGGGACGGTCCCGCCGGCGGAGAGGGCAAGGACATGACTGTGGTGGGCGACTCGGTTCCGGACAGCGGCGCACGTGGGCCCGGGAGCCGGCTCGCCGCCCGGGTGGGCCTCCGCGGGCGGCTCGTCCTGGCCCTGGCACTGGTGGCGCTGGCCACCGTGTCGGTCGGCCTGTTCGGCGTCCAGCGGATGTCGGTGCTCAGCGACAAGGCCGAGGAGGTCTACGCCGAGGGCGCCGTCCCGCTCGACGAGCTGCGCCAGTTGCAGGTCGACTGGTGGCAGTTCTCCGCCGGTACCGCCCGCGCCCAGCTCACCGCACTGCCCGCCGAGACCCGGGCCGCGTACGCGCAGGCGGCGCAGAAGAGCTCCACGGCGCTCACCGACCACCTCGCCGCCGCCGCCGACCTCCCGCTGTCACCCGACGCCCGGACGGCCTACGAGGAGTTCGCCACGGCCACCCAGAGCTACCTCGGGATGCTGCAGCAGCTCACCTCGGGGCAGGGCAGCCGCACTCCGCAGCAGACGCTGGCCCTGATCGCCCAGATGAACGACGCGGAGACCGTCATCTCCGAGTCGCTCGTGGCGGCCACCACGGCTGCCGCCGACACCGCCGAGGCGACCGCCGCCGAGGCACGGGACGCCTACACCTCCGCGCGCACCCTGACCCTGCTCATCGTCGGCGTCGGACTCGTCGTCTCCTTCGTGCTGGCGCTGCTGGTGGTGCGCTCGGTGATGCGCCCGGTGCAGCGGGTCCGCGAGGTCCTGGACCAGGTCGCCGAGGGTGACCTCAGCGTCCGCGCCGGCGAGACCGGTGGTGCGGAGATCGGTGCGGTCGCTGCCTCGCTGAACCGCACCCTGGACTCCCTGGGCGGTGTGCTGCGGCTGGTGAACGACTCGGCCGGCCAGCTGGCCGCGGCCTCCCAGCAGCTGAACGCCAGCGCCGGCGCGATGGCGGAGAACGCCCGCACGGCAGCCGGCCAGGCCGACGTCGTGGTGGCCTCGGCCGGTGAGGTCGCCGCCAGCGTGGACACGGTGTCGACGGGCTCGCAGCAGATGGAGGCGGCGATCCGGGAGATCAGCCAGAACGCCAGCGAGGCCAGCCGGGTCGCCAACCAGGCGGTCGGCGTCGCCGAGGAGACCAACCGGATGGTCGGCAAGCTGGGCGACTCCTCCCAGGAGATCGGCAACGTGATCAAGGTGATCACCGGGATCGCGGAGCAGACCAACCTGCTGGCGCTCAACGCCACGATCGAGGCCGCCCGCGCCGGGGAGCTGGGCAAGGGCTTCGCCGTCGTGGCCACCGAGGTCAAGGAGCTGGCGCAGGAGACGGCGCGCGCCACCGAGGACATCGCGCGGCGGGTCGAGGCGATCCAGGCCGACACCTCGGGTGCGGTCGGTGCGATCGGGGAGATCAGCTCGGTGATCGCGCAGATCAACGACTTCCAGGCCACCATCGCCGCCGCGGTGGAGGAGCAGACGGCGACGACGAACGAGATGAACCGCAACGTGGGCGAGGCGGCGAGCAGCTCGCAGAGCATCGCCTCGGCGATCACCGGGCTGGCCGCGGGCACGGCGGAGACCAACCAGCGGGTCGACGAGACCCAGCGGTCGGCCGCCGAGCTGGCCCGGATGAGCGACGAGCTGCAGGCCGCCGTCCACCGCTTCACCCTCTGAGGGAAGCGCGCGGAAGCGTGCTGAGCGACGTCGGGCGGGGTCAACGCACGCGGAAGCGTGCTCAGTGATCCGGTCGCGGGGGCCGCAGGCTCCCCGACCGGATCACTGGCAACGGCTCAACGCCGGCCGGGCACGCCTCCTGGCCGCGGTGGAGGCCGGTAGGCCGACTCAGAGATACTGCCCGCCGCCGTGCCGGGGCTCGTGGCCGGGCTGGCCGGCGCCGCCGGGCAGCGCCTTGCGGCGCATCTCCTCCAGCTGGGCGCGGGCGGCCATCTGCTGGGCGAACAGCGCGGTCTGGATGCCGTGGAAGACGCCCTCCAGCCAGCCGACCAGCTGGGCCTGGGCGATTCGCAGCTCGGCGTCGGACGGCGTCTCGCCCTCGGTGAAGGGCAGCGTGATCCGCTCCAGCTCCTCCCGCAGCTCGGGCGCGAGGCCCTGCTCGAGCTCACGGATGGAGGAGGCGTGGATGTCGCGGAGCCGGTTGCGGCTGGCGTCGTCCAGAGGCGCGGCCCGGACCTCCTCCAGCAGCTGCTTGATCATCGTGCCGATCCGCATGACCTTGGCCGGCTGCTCGACCAGGTCGCCGACGCCGGGGGCGCCGTCGTCGCCGCCGTCCTGCGGCATGGGCATCGCGCCGACCGGCTGACCGTCGGGACCCACGACGAGGACCTGCTGGGGGTGGGGTTCACCGGTGCCAGGAGCAGTCATGGCCCCATCCTGCCCCGCGGCCGGGAGCCGTGGGCCCGGGGCCGCCCGAGGTGACCGTCGCCACCTCCGCCCGAATAGGCTCGCGGCATGTCATCGGGTGCCGGGCGGCTGGACGTCGCCCGCGTCCGGGGCCTGTTCCCGGGCCTGTCCGACGGCTTCGTGCACGCCGACGGCCCGGGCGGCACGCTGGTGCCGGAGAGCGTGGTCCGCGCGGTCTCCCAGGCGATGCGGGTGCCGATCGCGAACCGGGGCGGGGTGTTCCCCTCCTCGGCACGGGCCGAGCAGCTGGTCTCCGGTGCGCGCTCGGCCGTCGCCGACCTGGTGGGCGGCGTCGCGGGCGGGGTGGTGCTGGGCCCGAACGCCACCTCGCTGACCTACGCGGTCGCCCGGGCGCTGGCCAAGCACTGGCGCGCCGGGGACGAGATCGTGGTGAGCCGGCTGGATCACGACGCCAACGTCCGGCCGTGGCTCCAGGTGGCCGACCGGCTCGGGCTGGTGGTGCGCTGGGCCGAGGTCGACATCGAGACCGGGGAGCTGCCGGACTGGCAGTACGACGAGCTGCTGACCAACCGCACCCGGCTGGTGGCGGTCACCGCGGCCAGCAACGCCATCGGCACCTGCCCGGACGTCGCCGCGATCGCCCGCCGCGCGCACCAGGTGGGCGCGCTGGTGTACGTCGACGCGGCGCACGCGGCCCCGCACCTGCTGCTGGACCTCGAGCAGCTGGGCGCGGACTTCCTCGCCCTGTCGGCCTACAAGTGGTGCGGCCCGCACGTGGGCGCCGTCGTCGCCCATCCCGGGTTGTGGGAGGAGCTGTGGCCGGACAAGCTGCTGCCGGCGTCGGACCGGGTGCCGGAGCGCTTCGAGCCGGGCACCCCGCCGTTCGAGCTGTACGCCGGGGTCGCGGCCGCCGTCGACCACTTCGCCGCGCTGTGCCCGGAGGCGACCGGCACCCGGCGGCAACGGCTGGCCACCGCGATGGCCGCCGTCGGCCGGTACGAGGGTGAGCTGTTCGACCGGCTGGACACCGCGCTGCGGCGGATGGCGCACGTGTACGTGCTGGGGGAGCCGTGGCCGCGCACCCCCACGCTGTCGTTCACCGTCTCCGGCATGCGCCCGCGGCAGGTCGCCGGTGAGCTGGCCCGCCGCGGCATCTGCGCCTGGGACGGTGACTTCTTCGCCCGCGAGCTGTTCGACGCGATCGGTGTCAACGAGGCCGGGGGCGCCGTCCGGCTGGGGCTGATGCACTACAACACGGCCGAGGAGGTCGAGCGGCTGGTCGAGTGCATCGACGAGCTGGGCTGAGGGGACGGACCCGGCGCCCGGCAGGCGTCCGCTTGATCACGCGCCCCGTCCGCTCTGCCTATGCTCTGGCTCATGACAGCGGCCCCGGTGAGCATCGCGGAGGCAACCGCGCGGGCCGCCGAGGTCGCCGAGACCGTCGCCGGCCCGCTGGTCGAGCGGACCGACTCCGGGGTGTGGCCCGCCGAGGCGCTCCGGGCCCTGCAGGCCGCCGGTCTCGGAGGCCTCGCCGCGGCCCGCCCGATGGGTGGGTCCGGGCTGGGCCTGCGCGGGGTCGTCGCGGTCTGCGAGGCGGTCGGCCGGGTCTGCGCCTCGACGGCCCTGTGCTTCGGGATGCACTGCGTGGGGACGGCGGTGATCGCGGCGAAGCCGACACCGCGGCAGCGCCAGGGGTTCCTCGATGCCATCGTCGCCGGGGAGCACCTCACCACGCTGGCGCTGTCGGAGCCCGGCACCGGTGCGCACTTCTGGCTGCCGCAGACCCGCATGACGCGGGACGGGGCGGAGCTGCAGCTCGACGGCGAGAAGTCGTTCGTGACCAACGGCGGGCAGGCCGACTCGTACGTGGTCAGCACGGTCGCCGCCGACCCGGAGGCGCCGGTGGGGCAGTTCTCCTGCGTCCTCGTGCCCGGGGACACCGCCGGCCTGACCTGGACCGACCGGTGGGACGGCATCGGCATGCGGGGCAACGCCTCCCGGCGGGCTCGGCTGGCGGGGGTCCGCCTCGGCGTCGACCACCTCCTGGGCGCGGAGGGCGACCAGCTCTGGTACGTCTTCGAGGTGGTCGCCCCGTACTTCCTGATGGCGATGGCGGGCTCCTACCTGGGGGTCGCCCAGGCCTCGCTCGACGAGGCGGTGGCACACCTGGGCCGGCGGGCGCACGCGCACACCGGCCGCCGGCTGGCTGCCGAGCCGCTCCTGCAGCACCGGCTGGGGGTCCTGTGGGCCCAGGTCGAGCGCACCCGCCGGCTGGTGCACTGGGCGGCGGAGGAGGCGGACGCCGGCGGTCCCGACGCCCTGCCCGGCCTCGCCGCGGCCAAGGCGGAGGTCGCCCAGTGCGCGGTGCAGGTGACCAACGAGGCGATGACGCTGGTCGGGGGAATCGGCTACCGGGACCGCTCGCCGCTGGAGCGGCACCTGCGGGACGCCCGGGCGGCGGACGTGATGAGCCCGACGACGGACATCCTGCGCACCTGGACCGGCCGGGCGGTGCTCGGCCTGCCGCTCCTGGGCGAGTGAGCGCGCCCTCCGTCCCGGGTCGTTGCGTCCTCGTCGACGGCACGCCGCAGGACCTGGCGCGGCTCGGGGGCGTACCGGGCCTGGAGCAGGTGTCCGCCGTCGACCTGGCCGAGGCCCTCGGCCCCGCCGAGGCCCCGGTCGACCTCGTGGTGCTGGGTACCCAGGCCACGGCGGCGGTGCTCCTGGCCCAGCGCGCGCACCGCCTGGCGCCGGGTGCCGGGATCGCCGTCCTGGCGGTGGACCCGGTGGCGGTGCGCCGGCAGGCCGCCTTCGCCCCCGAGGTGCCCCTGGACCTGCTCGTCGCCGGCGTGGACGACCCGGACCTGCCCGCCCGGGTGCGCGAGCTGCGGACGGCCAGCCGGGAGCGGCGCCGGCACGCCGGAGTGCTCGCGGCGATCACGCGGCACCCCGGGTCGCCCGACTGGGCCGGGGCGCCGGGGGTGACCGCCGTCGGAGCCCTGCTGGAGCACGTCCCGATCCCGGTCCTGGTGGCCGAGCCGACGGGGGAGCTGCTGGGCTGGAACCGTCAGGCCGAGGACCTCCTCGGCCTCGGGCCGGCCGTGCTGGGGTGGCCCGTCGACGAGGTGGCCCCGGGCGCTCAGGCGGCCTTCTCCGGGGCCGGTGGGCAGCAGGGGCCGGCGCACATCGGCATCGCCGGCCGGGTGCTCGAACTGAGCTCGGCGACCACCCAGACCGACACCGGCCGGCCGGTGGTCCTGGTGTTCGCCACCGATGTGACGGCGCAGCGGGCGGCGGAGCGCGACCGCGACCGGCTGGCCGGGCACGTGCAGCTGCTGGCTCGCGTCTCCGAGTCGCTGATGGGCCCCCTGGACCTCACCGAGCCGCTGACCCGGCTGGCGCAGGCCCTCGTCCCGGGGCTCGCCGACTGGATCAGCATCCAGGTCCTCGACGGGCACGGTCAGCTGCACAACGTCGCCATGCGGCACCGCGACCCCGTGCTCGCGCCGGTGGCCCGGGCGGCGGAGGAGCTGAAGGAAGCGCGCCACTGCTTCACCGAGCCCAGCCGGCGGGCCGCGGCGGGGGAGCGGGTCCTGCTGCCCCGCATCGACCCCGGGGAGTTGGCCGGCCAGGTGGCCGACCCCGAACTGCGCGCCCTGGTGACCCAGCTGGGCATGGGGAGTGCGGTCGCCGTCCCGATCACCGGCCGGGAGCGGCTCCTCGGCTCCATCCTGCTGGTCGTCGCCCCGGGCGGGAACCAGCTGGGAGCGCCCGAGCTGGAGCTCGCGGAGGAGATCGGCCGTCGGGCCGGGGTGGCGCTGGACAACGCCCTGCTTTACGCCGGCCAGCGGCACCTCGCCACCGAGCTGCAGCGGAGCCTGCTCACCGCACCGCCGGAGACGTCCTTCGCCGACATCGCCGTCCGCTACCTGGCGGCCGCCCAGCAGGCCCAGGTGGGCGGTGACTGGTACGACGCGTTCCGCCGCCGCAACGGTGACCTGCTGGTGGTCGTCGGTGACGTGGCGGGGCACGACACGCGGGCCGCGGCGGCCATGGGGCAGCTGCGCGGGCTCGTGCGGGGCATCGGACACGCCGGCGCCGACTCACCCGGCTCGGTGCTCACCGCCGTCGACCAGGCGATCGAGGGCCTGGAGCTCGCGACGATCGCCACCGCCGTCGTCGCCCAGCTGGTCGCCCCCGAGCGGGACGGCGCCGCGGGGCTGCAGGTGCAGTGGTCCAACGCCGGGCACCCCCCGCCGGTGCTGCTGGAGCCCTCGGGGCGCGCCCGGCTGCTCACCCCCGGGGGTGGCAGGGCCGACCTGCTGCTGGGCGTGGACGCCGGGGCACCACGGTCGTCGGAGCGGACCACGCTGCCGGCCGGCGCCACGCTGCTGCTCTACACCGACGGGCTGGTCGAGCGCCGGGGGGAGTCGCTGGACGAGGGGACCGACCGGCTGCTGGCCACCGTCGAGGAGTGCGCGGAGGCCGACCTGGACCGGTTCTGCGACCGCGTGCTGACCAGGATGGTCCCGGAGCCGGGAGCGGACGACGTCGCGCTCCTCGCCGTCCGGCCGACGGTGCGCGGCGGCTCCCCGGAGGCGTGACCGCGCTCAGGCATCCGGGAGCAGCAGCACCTTGCCGATGTGCGCGCTCTCCTCCAGCAGGGCGTGCGCCTCCGCCGCGCGGGACATCGGCAGCCGGCGGTCGATGACCGGACGGACCACGCCGCGTTCGACGTCGGGCCACACGTCGTGCCGCACGGCCGCGACGATCTCCGCCTTGCCGCCACGGCCGGTGGCCGGCCGGGAGCGCAGCGCCGTGGCGTGCACGCTGCCCCGCTTGGCGAGCAGCCGGCTCAGGTCCAGCTCGGCCTTCCGGCCGCCCTGCATCCCGATCACCACCAGCCGGCCGCCGTCGGCGAGGACGTCGACGTTCCGGGCCAGGTAGGCGGCGCCCATGTTGTCCAGCACGACGTCGGCGCCGTGCCCGCTGGTGGCCTCCCGCACCCGCTCGACGAAGTCCTCGTCCCGGTAGTCGATCGCGATCTCCGCGCCGAGCTCCCGGCAGGCGGCGAGCTTCTGCTCGCTGCCGGCGGTGGTGGCCACCCGGGCGCCGGCGCGCACCGCCAGCTGGATCGCCATGGTGCCGATGCCGCTGGAGCCGCCGTGCACCAGGAACACGTCGCCGGCGCGCAGCCCGGCGAGCAGGAAGACGTTGGACCAGACCGTGCAGGTGACCTCCGGCAGGGCCGCCGCAGTGGCCAGCTCCACACCCGCGGGCCGGGGCAGCAGCTGCCCGGCCGGGACGGCCACCCGCTCGGCGTAGCCGCCACCGGCCAGCAGCGCGCACACCTCGTCGCCCACCGACCAGCCGGTGACGCCGTCCCCGACCTCGCTGATCACGCCGCTGCACTCCAGGCCGAGCACCTCGCTGGCGCCCGGCGGGGGCGGGTAGAAGCCCTGCCGCTGCATCAGGTCAGCCCGGTTGACCGCGGTCGCCACGACGTCGACGACCACCTCACCCGGCCCGCACACCGGGTCGGGCACCTCGCCCCAGCCGAGCACCTCGGGACCGCCTGGCTCGCTGATCGTCACCGCGCGCATCCCCCGACCCTAGGCCGATGCCCGTGCCGGCAGCCGGCCCGAGGTCGGCCCCGTCCAGAGGCTCACCCCGAGCTTGCGAGGGGCGAGGAGGACGGGGTCCTTCCTCTGAGGTCCTTGCGCAGGATCTTGCCGGCCATCGACTTGGGCACCTGTTCGATGAAATCCACCAGCCGGACCTTCTTGTGCGGCGCCACCCGCTCGGCGACGAACGCGACGACGTCGTCCTCGGTCAGCGCCGAGCCGGGTGCCCGGACGACGAAGGCCTTGGGCAGCTCGTCGCCGCTCTCCCGCTCCAGCACCCCGATGACCGCGGCGTCGGTCACCTCCGGGTGGCCCAGCAGCACGGCCTCCAGCTCGGCCGGCGCCACCTGGTAGCCCTTGTACTTGATCAGCTCCTTGACCCGGTCGACGACGGTGTACCGGCCCTCGTCGTCGACGATCGCCACGTCGCCGGTGTGCAGCCAGCCCTCGGCGTCCAGGGTGTCCGCGGTGGCCTGCGGGTTGTTCAGGTAACCGGCCATCACCTGCGGACCGCGCACCCACAGCTCGCCGCGTTCCCCGGGGGCGCAGTCCTCGCCAGTGGCCGGGTCGACCAGCCGGCACTCGGTGTTGGGCAGCGCGTACCCCACGGTGCCCTTCGGGGTGGGCCCGGCGCCCGCGGGCTCCAGCCCGGGCTCGGGAGTGGTGTGCGAGACCGGGGACAGCTCGGTCATCCCGTAGCCCTGCCCGACGCTGACGCCGTCCGGTGCCCCCTTGCGCAGCCGGTCCTGGGCGGCCTGGGCGAGGGACTCGTCCAGCGGGGCCGCACCGGAGGTGATGCTGCGCAGCGAGGAGAGGTCGAAGGAGTCGACCAGCGGGTGCTTGGCCAGCGCCAGCACGATCGGCGGGGCGACGAACGCCCGGGTGATCCGGTGGTCCTGGATGGCGCGCAGGAACTGCTCGAGGTCGAAGCGGGGGAGGGTGACCACGGTGCCGCCCCACTGCAGGCCCTGGTTCATCAGCACGGTCAGGCCGTAGATGTGGAAGAACGGCAGGACGGCGATGATCCGCTCGTTGCCCTCGTCGACCCCGGCCAGCGGGCGCGACTGGGTCACGTTGGCCACCAGGTTGCGGTGGGTGAGCATGACGCCCTTGGGCAGCCCGGTGGTGCCACTGGAGTAGGGCAGCGTGACCACGTCGGTGGCCGGGTCGATCTGCACGTCGGCGGCGGGCGCGTCGGTGGTGAGCAGGTCGCGCAGCGAGGCGTGCCCCTCGGCGCCGTCCATCACCACCACCTCGTCGACCGGCGCCTGCGCCACCGCGGCCCGCGCCCGGTCGAGGAAGGCGGAGATGGTGATCAGCACCTTGGCGCCGGAGTCCTTCAGCTGGAAGGCGATCTCGTCGGGGGTGTAGAGGGCGTTGACCGGGGAGACGACGCAGCCGGCCGCGGCGATGCCGTGGAAGACGACCGGGTACCAGATGGTGTTCGGGCTGAACACGGCGACGACGTCGCCCTTGCGCAGCCCGCGGGCGGCGAGCGCGGCGGCCATCCGCTGGACGTAGAAGGTCAGCTCGCCGTGGGTGATCGTCTCGCCGGAGATGCCGTCGACCAGGGCCGGGGACTCCCGGCGCTCGGCGGTGCCGGCCAGCACGAACTCCGGCACGGACAGCTCGGGGATCTCGACGTCCGGGTAACGACTGCTCAGCGCCACGGGGTCCTCCTCGACTGGGGTGTGGCGCCAGTCTCACATCTGGCGTGGCCCGAGTCACATACCGGGTTACCCGTGGGTAGTGCTCAGCCCCGCGGCCACAGCACCGACTGGGTGCACCGGAACAGCGCGATGGTCTTCCCGGTGGCCGGCGCGGAGACCACGGCGTCCCACACCTGCGTCGTCCGCCCGGCGTGCGCGTTGGTGGCGACCACCTCGATCCGCCCTTCGCGCGCGGTGCCCAGGTGGTTGCTCTTCAGCTCGATCGTGGTGAACCCGCTCGCGCCCTCGGGCAGCAGCGCCCGGGTGGCCAGCCCGCAGGCGGTGTCGGCCAGCGCCACCACGGACGCGGCGTGCAGGAAGCCGTTGGGCGCGAGCAGGTCGGGCCGGACGTCGAGGTGTGCGGCGAGCCGGCCGGGCTCGTGGTCGTCGATGACGATGCCGAGCAGCCCGGGCAGCGTGCCCGGCAGCAGGTCGTTGAGCTCGTCGGCGGTGTGGAACCCGGTGGCGGCCATGCCGGCGAACCTATCCACCCGGCCGGGTCGGCCCGGGATCAGGTGACCTGATCATGCGTGCTCCTGGCTCACGGCAGGAGGTGAGCCAGGAGCACGCGGGGTGAGCCAGGACGACGCCGCCGCCCGTGCTCACGCCAGGCCGCGGATGCTGCGCACCGGCGGCCGGTCGCCCTTGATCGAGGCCACCATGTCCAGCGTCTGCCGGGTCGCGGCGACGTCGTGCGCGCGGAACACCCGGGCGCCCAGCCAGGCGCTCACCGCCGTCGCCGCGAGGGTGCCGGTCAGCCGCTGTTCGACCGGCACGCCGAGGGTCTCCCCGACGAAGTCCTTGTTCGACAGCGCCACCAGCACCGGCCACCCCGTGGCCACCAGCTCGTCCAGCCGCCGGGTCGCCGCCAGTGAGTGCCGGGTGTTCTTGCCGAAGTCGTGCCCCGGGTCGACCAGCACCCGCTCGCGGTCCACCCCCGCCGCCACCGCCGCCTCGGCCAGCGCCGTCGTCCGGGCGACGACGTCGGCCACCACGTCGTCGTAGACGACCCGGTGCGGGCGGGTGCGCGGCGGCAGCCCGCCGGCGTGGGTGCAGACGATCCCGGCGCCGGCCTCGGCCGCGACGTGCGCGAGCTGCGGGTCGACCCCGCCCCAGGCGTCGTTGACGACGTCGGCGCCGGCCGCGAGCGCCTCGCGGGCCACCTCGGCCCGGTAGGTGTCGATCGAGATCGGCAGCCGCGGGTGGGCGGCGCGGATCGCGGCGACCAGGTCGACCGTGCGCCGGACCTCCTCCTCGGGCGGGACCTCCGCGCCCGGGGCGGCCTTCACCCCGCCGACGTCGACCATGTCCGCGCCCTCGGCCACCACCCGCTCGACCCGGGCCAGCGCGGCATCCAGCTCGTAGGTGGAGCCGCGGTCGTAGAAGGAGTCGGGGGTGCGGTTGACGATCGCCATGACGACGAGCCCGCCGTCCGGCACGTCGAGGGCACCGATGCGCAGCACGAGCTCATCCCAGCAGACTGTCGGGGTGATCGAGTTCCCACCCGCCCCCGACCGCGTCGACCCGCCCTACCGGGACGGCGAGCGCGCCGCCGTGGACGCCTGGCTGGACTTCCACCGCGCGACGCTGCTGCAGAAGTGCACCGGCCTCACCCCCGAGCAGCTGGGGGAGCGCTCGGTGCCGCCGTCGGGTCTGAGCCTGCGCGGCCTGCTGCGGCACCTGACAGACGTCGAGCGGTACTGGTTCACCCGCGTGATCGCGGGCCGGGAGTCGCCGACCGTCTACTGGGAGGCCGACGGGGAGGCCGACTTCGACAGGGTGGGCGCCGACGGCGACGACCCGGTGACCGCCGTCCCCGCCGAGCTGGCCGCGTTCACCGCCGAGCTGGAGGCCAGCCGCGCCGTCGCCGCCCAGCACGACTCGCTGGACGAGCTGAGCGCCGGGCTGCGCCACGGGGAGCGGGTGTCGCTGCGCTGGGTGTACCTGCACATGATCGAGGAGTACGCGCGGCACAACGGCCACGCCGACCTCCTCCGCGAGCGCATCGACGGCGCCACCGGCGACTAGTCGCCCGGGCGCCCTGGCTCACTGTGCGTGCTCCTGGCTCACCTCCGGACGTGAGCCAGGAGCACGCACGACCAGGTCACCTGATCCCGGGGCTCAGCGGACCGCGCCCCAGGGGAGGACGGCGTGCACGCCGACCACCTGGTTCACCACCTGGGTCACGCGCAGGTCGACCACCACGCTGGCCAGCGCGAGGGCGTCGGAGCGGCCGATGCCGTGCACCGCTGCCATGACGTCGAGCATCGCGTCCAGCGCGACGGCCGTCGCCTCGTCCAGGTCGTCGGCGACGCCCATGGTCACCCAGCCCGCGGGGGTCTTCGCCACGGGCGTGGTCAGCGCCCGGCCGAACAGGTCGGGCAGCACGTCGAGGGTCAGGTCGACGCGTTCCAGCGGGCACTCGATCGCCGTCCCGGCGACCTCACCGTCGCCCTGCGCGGCGTGCCCGTCGCCGACCGAGAGCAGCCCGCCGGGCACGGTCACCGGCAGGTACAGCGTCGAGCCGGCGACCAGCTCGCGGCAGTCCAGGTTCCCGCCGTGCCAGTACGGCGGGATCGTCGAGTGCCGGCCCGGCTCGGCCGGGGGCACGCCGACCACCCCGGGGAACGGCCGCAGCGCGACCGAGTGCCCGGCCTGGTTGCGCCCCACTCCCGCGGTGGCGTCGAGGGTCCACCGGTGGACGACGGGGGCGGCGGTCACGCCGAGCCACTCGTTGAGCGCCGTGGACCGCAGCCCGACGTAGGTGGTGCCGAACGACCCGGGGACGACGTCGTCGATGCGGATGCTGAGCACCTGCCCGGGTTGGGCGCCGCGGACGGCGATCGGACCGGTGAGCGCGTGCCCGGACGCCGGGTCGTGCGCGGGGTGCCGGGGGCGGGCGGCGAGGCCCGCCATGACGTCCGGGCCGGTGTCCGGGCCGGTGTAGGGGCCGGTCGACCAGCCGGAGTCCAGGGTGCCCAGCCGCACCGACGCACCCGGGTCGACCGTCAGCGCCGGGGGCCGGGCCGGGTCCCAGGAGCCGTGCAGGGTGCGCTCGTCGGGCAGCAGGACGTGGTTCGGCTCCATGCCCCCATCCTGGCCGGGCACGCCTGCGCCCCCGTCCGCGGGAGCGGAACGGGGGCGCAGATCGGCCTGGCCGCAGGGTCCCGCGGCGCGCGGAGCGCGTCGTGGGGGGCCAGTCAGGTCCTCACTCGACCGGGACGGCGGCGGCGGCCTTCTTCAGGTTCGAGCCGGCGGTCACCTTGACGGTGTTGGCAGCAGCGATCTCGATGGACTCGCCGGTCTGCGGGTTGCGTCCGGTGCGGGCGGAGCGCTGCGCGCGCTCGACGGTCAGCAGGCCGGGGACGGCCACCTTGTCGCCGCGGGTGATGGCGTCGACGAGCTCCTCCTGGAGACCGTTGATCACGGAGTCGACGGTGCTGGCGGGGACGTCGGCGCGCTTGGCGATGGCGGAGACGAGTTCGGCCTTGTTCATGCGGGTTCCTCTCGGTGTCGTGATCGGCGGCCCGGCCCTCGGGCGGGCCGCCGTGGTCGTCGCGCCCGGTCGGACCGGGTGCGGCCCCCGGGCGTCCTGGCGGACGCCGGGGCCTCCACTGGGCTCGCCGCCGGTGTGGCGGGTGCCCGGTGGGCGGATCTGGCCGACCCCGTCGTCGACCAGCAACGGGCGGCACGTTGCCATGCCGACCTGGGTGTTGGCGAGCGATGAGCCCGGATTCCGGGGCTTTTCTACCCGCAGGTCACTTTCGTCACGCAGTTGATCACGCTCCATCCGGCGCGCGCGGCACCGGGTGCCGTCCTAGCGTGGACGCCATGCCACAGCTCCCCGGGACCGACCTGACCGTCAGCGACCTCTGCCTGGGCGGCAACGTCTTCGGGTGGACCGCCGACGAGCCGACGTCCTTCGCTCTGCTCGACCGCTTCTCCGACGCCGTCCCCAGCACCCAGTCGCCGTTCGTCGACACCGCCGAGATGTACGGCAACGGCGTCTCCGAGACCATCCTGGGCAACTGGATGGCCGAGCGCGGCATGCGCGACCGGATGGTGGTGGCCACCAAGGCCAGCCCGGGGGAGAAGGAGCACCCGCTGTCGGCGGGGGAGATCCGGGCGGCCTGCGACCGGTCGCTGCGCAACCTGCAGACCGACCACATCGACCTCTACTACGCCCACTACGACGACGACAGCACCCCGCTGGAGGAGACGCTGCGGGCCTTCGACGAACTGGTGCAGGCCGGCAAGGTGCGGTATGTCGCGGCGTCGAACTACTCCGCGGTCCGGCTGACCGAGGCGCTGCGGACCTCCGACGAGCTCGGCGTCGCCCGGTACGTGGCGCTCCAGCCCCACTACAACCTGATGGAGCGCGCGGTCTACGAGGACGAGCTGCAGGCCGTCGCCGCCGAGCACCAGCTCGGCGTCATGCCCTACTTCGGGCTGGCCCGGGGCTTCCTCACCGGGAAGTACCGGGCGGGGGAGACCATCGACTCCCCGCGCGCCAAGGGCGCGGCCCAGTACGTGGGCGAGAAGGGCGACCGGGTGCTCGCCGCCCTCCAGCAGGTCGCCGACGCCCACGGCGTGACCGGCGCCGCCGTCGCGCTGCGCTGGCTCGCCGACCAGCCCACGGTGACCGCGCCGATCGCCAGCGGCCGCAGCGTCGAGCAGCTGGCCGACCTGCTGCCGATGCTGGACCTGGTGCTCACCGGCGAGCAGCGGCAGCTGCTCACCGACGCGAGCGCCTGAAAGACGGCCCCGTCCTCCTCACCCCTCGCACGCTCGGGGCGAGCCTCTGGACGGGGCCGTCGGCTGGGCACGCGGCGTGAGTACCTGCCGCTGCTATGCCGCGGCGACGATGTGCGCGCGGACCTGGGCGACCAGCTCCGGCGGCACGCTGCTCAGGCCGTGGTCGGCGGTCGCGTGCGCGGCGACCTGGGAGAGGACGGCGTCCTCGTCCGGTGCGGTGGAGCGGGCGGTGCAGCCGGGGACGACGTCCCCGCAGGCGAAGGCCTGCACGGATCTCTCCTCGAGACTCGGTGGGCCGGTCGTCGGGTGCCGGCCGGGGGTCAGCGGCTGGCCGATGCGGAGGCCAGGTCCTCCATCCGCAGCAGGCCCAGCACGGCGCCGGTGCGATCGGTGCAGACCACCGGGTCGAAGCGGTGCACCGGCGGCCGGGTCAGCGCCCGCTGCAGCGTCTCGGCCACCCCGGCCGAGGGCAGCACGCGCAGCGAGACGGGGGCGCGGTAGGCGGCGCCGGTGCGCGGGTCGGCGAGCACCAGCTCCACCGGCACCTCGTCGGCGTCCAGCACCACGTAGGGCGGCGGGGCGTCGTCGTCGCCGGGGCCGTGCTGCCGGACCGGGCGCAGCAGGCTGGCCACGCTCTCGCTGAGCTGGGCGCGGGCGACGCTGGCGCGCACCAGCTGCTCGGCCTCGGCGGACAGCGGGGCGAAGGAGGGAGCGGGCCGGCCGAGCAGCCAGCCCTGGGCCAGGGGGACGCCGAGCCGGACGAAGGCGGCCAGCTCGCCGGGGGTCTCGATGCCCTCGGCCAGCAGCCAGGCGTCGATCCGGCTGGTGAAGGTGCCGACCATCTCGGCCAGCGCGGTCTTCACCGGGTCGGTGTCGGCACCGGAGACCAGCGCGCGGTCGAGCTTGACCAGCTGGGGGCGGACCTCGGCGATCTGCTGCAGACCCGACCAGCCGGAGCCGGCGTCGTCGATGGCGATCAGCGCGCCGCGCCCGCGCAGCGCGGCGGTCTGCCCGCGCAGCGCGGCCAGGTCCGGGGTGGGCATGTGCTCGGTCAGCTCGATGACCACCCGCCGCAGCGTCGCGGGCTCGGCCAGCGCGGCCGCCACGGGACCGCTGTCGAGCAGGTGGGGGCTGACGTTGACGGTGAGGAAGGTGTTCGGCGGCAGGTCCGGCAGCGCGGCCAGCGCCCGGCGGAGCGCGAGCGCCTCGAGCTGGGCGCCCAGCCCGGCCTCGGCCGCCGCGGCGAACCAGACGTCGGGGGAGGCGGTGCCGGGGAAGCGGGCCAGCGCCTCGTAGCCGGCGACGGTCGCGGTGGCGAGGTCGACGATCGGCTGGAACACGACGCTCAGGTCGTCGGCTCCGGCCAGCAGCGGGCGGCAGTCCTCGTGCTGGGGGCGCAGGGTCGAGGTCACCTCTCCCAGATCGGCGCCGCCGCGCCGCTCCTTGAGCGCCCGGACCAGGACGGCGCCGACGCCGGTCACCCGGTTCGCGCCGGTGACGTGCCAGCATGGTGCGCCGCGCACACGCGCCCGGGCCCGCCGGACGCCGCCGCGCACGGGGACCAGGGGGAGGCCGGCCGGCGTGTCCGAGCTGCGTCCGTCCCCCGATCCGCTGACCGATCCGCAGCGGGTCGACGCTGCCCGCCGGCTCGCCGCCGAGCTGACCGGCACTGCACCGTTCGACCGGCTGACGGGGATCGCCACCCGGCTGGTGGGCGTCCCGTCGGCGCAGGTGGTGCTGCTCACCGACGTCGCGGTCGCCCTGGGCGGCGCGGGCCGGCCGATCGCGGTGGGCGACACCACCCCGTTGACCGAGGTGCCCGGGGCGGTCGCCGTCCGCACCGGCGCGGTGCTGGTCGTGCCCGACGCCGCCACCGACCCGCGCGTCGCCGACCTGCCCGCGGTCGCCGCCGGGACGCTGGGGGCCTGCCTCTCGGTGCCGCTGCAGCTGGCCTCCGGGCACCGGGTCGGGGCGCTCAGCCTGCTCTCGCCCACCCCGCGGGAGTGGACCGAGCGGGACGAGCTGGTCGCGCGGGAGGTCGCGGCGACCGTCGTCACCGAGCTGGAGCTGGTCGCCGCCTCGGCCGCCGCCCGCTCCTCGCTGACCCGGCTGGAGCTGGCGCTCGAGGCCGGCTCCGTCGGCATCTGGGAACGGGACTTCCGTACCGGCCGGGTGTTCTGGGACGAGCGCAACGCGGCGATCTTCGGCGTCCCGGGCCCGGTGGAGCTCGACTCCGAGGAGGCCGTGCTGCCGAGGCTCCACCCCGACGACCACGCCACGGTCACCGACGCGATGCGGGCCGCGGTCACCGGCAGCGGGGAGTTCACGGCCGAGATGCGCGTCCTCCGCGCGGACGGCGTGGTGCGGTGGACGGTGTCCCGGGGCCGGGTGCTGCGCGATGCGCTGGGCGCGCCGCTGCGGCTGGTCGGCACCACGGTCGACGTCACCGACGCGCGGGAGGAGACGCAGCGCCGGCTGGTCGCCGTGCAGCGCGCGGCGGCGATCGCCGAGGTGGCCGTCGAGCTGGCCAACGTGGCCGGGATGACCGACCTCGCCGAGGTCGCGCTGCGGGGGTGCCGCGCCGTGCTGGGCGCCTCCGGCACCGCCCTGGCGGTCTTCGACCCGGCCAGCGGCGAGCTGCTGCTGCACCTCACCCGGGGCCTGGTCGACGCCGTGGAGTCCGGTGCGGACGTCGAGCTGCCGCCCGGTGGCGTTCCGCTCGCCCTCGACGACGAGCTGCCCACCCAGTACGTGGCCCGGCACGGCGAGCCGGTGCTGCTGGCCGACCGGGCGGCGGCGGTGGCCCGCTTCCCGCGGATGGCGGAGATCGGCGACCTGGTCGGGGTGGGCGCGGTGGCCGCCCTGCCGCTGCGGGTGGAGGGTCGGCTGCGGGGCAGCTTCGTGGCGGTCTGGCCGGGTGGCCGGGCGTTCGGCGGCGATGACGTGGCGATGCTGGAGGCGCTGACCGCGCAGATCGGGCTGACCGTCTCCCGGCTGCAGGCCGACGCCCAGCGGGACGCCGCGGTGGCCGCGCTGACCGTGGCCAACGCCCGGCTGCAGCTGCTGGCCGAGGTGGGGCGGGTGCTCGCCGGCACGCTCGACATCGACCAGCAGCTGGACCGGCTGGCCGAGCTGGTGGTGCCGGCCCTGGGCGACTGGTGCTGGGTGGTGGTCACCGACGAGCAGGGCCGGATGCGCCGGGTGGCCTCGGCGCACTCCGACCGCGCCCGCCGCGAGGAGCTGGAGCGCTACGTGCGGGCCATGGTCGGCGGGATGAGCGACGACGCCGCCGCGCGCGTGGTCACCCGCACCGGCCGACCCGTCGTGCTGTCCCAGCTGGACCAGGCCTACCTGGAGCGGGCGCTGCCGGACTCCGAGGCCCGCACGTTGCTCGCCGCGCTGGCCCCGCAGGCCGGCGTCGTCGTTCCGCTGGTGGCCCGCGGGGAGACGCTCGGCGCCCTCGGCATCTACACCGGCGCGGAACGGGAGGTGCGGGCCGAGGCGGAGCTGGACACCGCGGTGGAGGTCGGCCGACGGGCGGGCGCGGCCCTGCAGCAGGCCCGGCTGTTCGGTCAGCAGCGGCAGCTGGCCGAGACGCTGCAGCGCAGCATGCTCACCGCCCCGCCCGCTCCGGACCACTGCGAGATCGTCGTCCGGTACGTCCCGGCCGCCGCGGGGGCCGAGATCGGCGGTGACTGGTACGACGCGTTCGTGCAGCCCGACGGGGCGACCGTGCTGGTCATCGGCGACGTGGTGGGCCACGACAGCCGGGCGGCGGCCGCGATGGGGCAGCTGCGCGGGCTGCTGCGCGGCATCGGCCACCACACCGGTGGCACCCCCGCGGAGCTGCTCGGCGGGTTGGACCGGGCCACCGCGGGGCTCGACCTGGACACCATGGCGACCGCGGTGGTCGCCCGCCTGGAGCAGGACGACCCGGAGCTGCAGCGGGGGCAGACCCGGGTGCGCTGGTCGTCGGCAGGGCACCCGCCGCCGGTGCTGATCGGGGCCGACGGCACGGTCACGCTGCTCGACGACCAGGACCCGGACCTGCTGCTGGGCGTCGACCCGGGCACCCCGCGCAGCGACCGGGTCGCCACGATCGGCCGGGGCGGCACGCTGCTGCTCTACACCGACGGCCTGGTCGAGCGCCGCGACCGCGACCTGGACGCCGGTCTCGCGGAGCTGCGCCGGGTGCTCACCGACCTCACCGACCTGCCGCTGGAGGGGCTCTGCGACCAGTTGCTGGCGCGGATGTACCTGCCCGACACGGAGGACGACGTGGCGCTGCTCGCCGTCCGGGTGCACCCGCAGGACCGGCCCCGCCCACCCGAGGCAGGTCCGCAGCGGGTGCCGCCGGGGATCGAGCCGGCGCCGCCGGTCATGCCGCCGGCCGCCGGCGACTGACGGTCACCGCCGCCCCGGCCGTCGGCGTGGCCGGGACAGCCGTCGGCCCAGCCGGCTGCGCGCCCGTTGCGGCAGGTCGACGGCGACCGGCGCCTCCCAGCCGCGCCACACCGAGAGCACCCGCAGGGCGGCCACCAGGGTGATGACGATCGCGGCGACGGGCAGCGGCGGCAGGTCCAGCGGCCCGGCCAGGACGGTGAGGACGGCGGCCCCGAGCAGCGCGGCGACGGCGTTGTACGGGCCGGGCCCGACGATGTCCGCCCGCTGCGCCAGCAGCATGTCGCGGATGAGGGTGCCGCCGACAGCGGTGAGCGTGCCGATGAAGACCACCGAGGCGTTGGGCAGCTCGGCCAGCTGGGCCTTCTGCGCGCCGATGACGGTGAAGAAGCCCAGCGTGAGGGCGTCCAGCACCACCAGCAGCCGGGTGAGCCGGGACAGCCAGCCGGAGAAGTAGAAGGTGACCGCTGCGGTGACCGCCACGGTGGGCAGGTAGGCCGGGTCGGTCAGCGCGACCGGCGGGTCGGAGGCGAGCAGGACGTCGCGGATCAGCCCGCCGCCGAGGCCGCCGCTGATCGCCAGCAGCAGCACACCGGAGACGGCGAACCCCTCCCGGGCGGCCAGCAGCCCACCGGTGAGCGCGCCGATGACGATCGCCGCGAGGTCGACCACCTGCGGGATGCGCAGCGTCTCGACCGTCGCCGCCAGGACCTCCACGGCCGCACATCATCCGGCCTGGCTCCCCCGTCCTCCCGCCCACCCCGCGCTTTCTCGCGAGAAAGCCCGCGCACTTCCTCGCGAGAAAGCCCGCGCGGGGTGGGGGGGGGCGGCGGGGGGGCGGGGGGGGGGGGGCGGGGGGGGGGGGGGGGGGGGGGCGGGGGGGGCG
>NZ_JBJHAH010000024.1:0-61793 GCF_054050915.1 Modestobacter sp. SYSU DS0875
CCCCCCGGCCGGGCCCCCCCCCCCCCCCCCCCCCCCCCCCCCCCCCCCCCGCCCCCCCCCCCCCCCCCCCCCCCCCCCCCCCCCCCCCGCGCCGGGTCGGCGCGGCCCGGGGTCAGCCGGGTCGGCTCAGGCGAGGCAGGTGAGCGGCCGGCCGCCGTTGAAGGCGACCATGTCCTGCAGCGCGGCCATCACGTCCAGCGGCCGGCCCCGATCCCCGGGATCACCGGAGAGGTCGGCGTAGGCGCGGTGCAGGTTGCCCACGATGCGCTCGGGGTCGCTGAGCCCGGCGAAACGTCCCAGGTCGGTGGCCCGGGCCAGCTCCAGCGGGGTGACGCCGGCGGCCAGCCCTTCCCGGGCCAGGCTCTCCACGAAGCGCAGGTAGGCCAGCACGTCGTCGATGACCTCCGGCCCGGTGACCGCGCCGTGGCCGGGCACGATCGTGCGCGCCCCCAGCGGCCGGACGAAGCGCTCCAGGACGTCGATGGCGCCCAGGACCGACCCGGAGAGCAGGAACGGCGTGCCCCCGTTGAACAGCAGGTCGCCGGCGAAGAGCACCGAGCGGGCCGGGATCCAGACCACGACGTCGTTGGTGGTGTGCGCCGGCCCGCCGCTGTGCACGACCTGGCACTCCAGGTCGTCCGACCAGAGGGTGACCCGGTCGCGGAAGGTCAGGAACGGCGGCGCCAGCGACAGGTCGCCGTAGTCGACGGGCGACCAGATCGGCCCGTTGCCGACCTGCCCGAGCGCCAGCACCTCCCGGCGGGCGTCCTCGTGGGCGACGATCGTGGCCCCGGTGAACAGCGAGTTGCCCGCGGTGTGGTCGGGATGGCTGTGGGTGTTGACCAGCGTCCGCACCGGCGCGGGGCTGCGCTGCGCGATCGCCCCCAGCAGGTCACGGGTGCGCCGCTCGGTGGAGGCAGCGTCGATCACGCTCACCCCGTCGCGGCCGACGATGAACCCGGCGTTGTTGATCATCCAGCTGCCGTCGGGCTGGACGAAGGCGAAGACGCCGTCGGCGACCTCCTCGGCGCGGCCGGGCCCGAGGGCCAGCCGGTCGATCGCGTGGTGGGTGCTCACGCCGTCCTCCAGGGCTCGATCGGGTGCCGGCTCGCGCCTGGGACGATCCGGTTGCGGGTGCCGCCCAGGCCCGCGACGGACGTCGTGACGACGTCCCCGGGGCGCAGCGGCGGCAGGTGGTCGCGGCCGTGCCGTCCCCACAGCTCGGCCAGGCACCCGTTCTGGCAGGTGCCCGACCCGAGCAGGTCGCCCGGCCGGACGTCGGCGCCCCGCGAGGCGTAGGCGACCAGGGCCTCGAAGGTCCACGACATGTTGGCCAGGGTGTCCCCGCCGATCAGCTCGTCGTTGACCCGCACCTCCATGCGCAGGTCGTAGGAGGGCCCCGACCGGTGCGGCGCCAGCTCGTCCGGGGTGACGAAGAACTGCCCGAGAGTGGTGCTGCCGTCCTTGCCCTTCGCCGGGCCCAGCCGCATGCGCATCTCGTGGAACTGCACGTCGCGGGCGGAGAAGTCGTTGAGCACCACGAACCCGGCGATGTGCCCGGCGGCGTCCTCCACGGCGATGTCCCGGCCGGCCGCGCCGATGACCGCACCCACCTCCAGCTCGAAGTCGAACAGCGCGCAGCCCGGCGGCACCGGCACGTCGGCGTACGGGCCGGCGATCGCGTAGGGGTTGGAGAAGTAGAAGGTGGGGATCTCGAAGAACTCCGGGGCCACCCCGCCCTCCGGGTTGCCGTTCCGGGAGATGCCGTTGGCGTGCTCGTAGAAGGTCGAGAAGTCACGGAAGGTCGGCGGCGCGAACGGCGCGAGCAGGTCGGCCCCCGCCAGCGGGACGACGTCGGCCCGGGACCGCAGCGCGGCGTCGGCGGCCTCGGCCAGGCGGCCCGCAGTGCCGATCAGCTCCGGCAGCTCCACCCCCGGGGGCAGGCCGGCCAGCTCCTCGCCGTCGACGACGGCCAGCCGGGGCCGGCCTCCGGTCGCGTGCCGCACGATCCTCATCGGGTCGCCTCCGCGGTCTGCCGCACGTCCAGGCCCAGCAGTCGGACGGCGTTGCCGCCGCGCACGGCCGCGGTGGTGGCGGCGTCCAGCCCGGCGGCCTCGAGCCGGTCGACCGGGTCCTCGACCCCCATGTCGAAGGGGAAGTCGCTGCCCAGGGTCACCTGGCCGGCGCCCATCACCGCGACGAGGTGCCGCAGCTGCTCGGCGTCGTAGACCAGGGAGTCGACCCAGGTGCGGCGCAGCAGCTCGCTCGGCGGCACCGAGGTGGTCCGGGCGTCGCCGCGGGCCCGCCAGGCGTGGTCGGCCCGGACGGCGTAGCTGCCCAGGTAACCACCGCCGTGCGCGGACCAGATCCGCAGCTGCGGGTGGCGTTCCAGCAGGCCGGAGAAGACGATCCGGGACAGCGCCAGCGCCGTCTCCGTGGGATTGCCGACGGTGTTGAACAGGTAGTAGGCATCCAGCCGCTCGCCGAGCGTGCACCCCCAGGGGTGGATGAGCACCGCGGTGCCCAGCTCCTCGGCGGCGGCCCAGAACTCCGCCAGCGAGGGGTGGTCCAGCTCCCGGCCGGGGCCGGCGGAGGTGGAGATCTGCACTCCCCGCAGGCCCAGGTCGCGCGCGGCGGTGCGCAGCTGCTCGACCGCCAGGTCCGGTTCGTGCAGCGAGACCGTGCCGATCGGCAGCAGGCGGTCGGGGGCCTGGTCGCAGTAGGCGCGGACCCCCTCGTTCGTCGTGGTGACGAACCGGTCGGCCAGCTCGCGGTCGGCCCAGTGCGCCGGTGCAGGCATGGGGCTGACGACCTGCAGGTCGACCCGGGCGGCGTCCATCGCGGCCAGCCGCAGGTCGAGGCCGGTGAGCCGGGGCATCAGCTCGGCCAGCTGGCCGATGTTGTGCTGCAGGGAGGCCGGGCCCAGCGTCGCGGCGTCGGTGCGCCGCTGGTCGGCCAGGCCGGGCTGCCCGTCGAGCAGGGCATCGACCTGGGGGAGGGCGACGTGCGCGTGCACGTCGATGGTGGGTGGGGTCGGGGGCGTCGTCACTGACTCTCCTCGGGTGTGCCGGGCGGCGGTGCCCGGCGGGGTCGGCGGCTGCGTGGTCAGGCCGGCTGGGCGGTCACCGCCTGCACCCGCCCCATGAGCCCGGGCACGTCGCCCTGCACCCGTTCCAGCTGCCACCGCGCCAAGGTCACCGACCCCTCGACCACGGTCTGCACGCGCGCCAGCCGGCGCTCGTGGAACCGGGCCCACAGGTCCCCGTCGACCACCGGCGCCGCCAGCAGCAGCTCGCTGAGCACCAGCGCGTCCTCCAACGCCATCGCCGCGCCCTGAGCGAACGTCGGCGGGCAGGTGTGCGCCGCGTCGCCGATGAACACCACCCGGCCGCGGTTCCACGGCGCGGGCAGCAGGTGCTCCTCGAACAGCGTGTAGTGGATCGCGTCGGGGTCCTTCACCGACTCCCGGATCTCCCGCCAGGGCCCGCCGTAGTGCGCGGCCAGCTCGCGGACGATCTCGACCTTCTCCTCCGGGGTGACCGTGGAGCGGTCCTGCGCGTCCTCGACCAGGAACGCGTAGAGCATGTCCTTCGACGTGGGGGTGTACCCGGCGATGTGGCAGCGACCGCCGTAGTACAGCTCGCCGGTCGGGACGTCGGCGGGCCGCGGCGCGAACACCCGCCAGATGCCCATGCCCAGCGGGCGCGTCTCCAGCTCGACGCCGAGCAGCGCGCGGGTGGGCGACCGCACGCCGTCCGCGGCGACCACCAGGTCGTACCGGTCGGCGCTGCCGTCGCTGAGGACGACGTCCACGCCGTGCTCGTCCTGCGCCAGCTCCACCACCGTGGTGGCGAAGCGGAAGGTCACACCCGCGTCGGTGGCGCGGTCGGCGAGCAGCGCCGCCAGCGCCGGCCGGTACATGCCGATGGCGTTGGGCAGGCCGTCGGACGGCGCGGCCGGCGCCCCCTCCGGCGGCCCGCCCATGGTCGCCAGCACGGTCGCCTCGGGGTCGGGTGCCCGCAGCCGCAGCTGCGTCGAGTCGGCGCCCTCGACCAGGCACTGGTCGAGGATGCCCACCTCCCGCAGCACCCGCAGGGCGTTCGCCTGCAGGGTGATGCCCGAACCCAGCGCGGACACCTCCGGCTTGACCTCCACCAGGTCGACCCGCACGCCGGCGTCGGCCAGCATGGTGGCGGCCGCCAGGCCGGCCGCCCCGCCGCCGATGACCAGGACCTCCTGCACTGCTCTCATGTCCCTCGCCCCGCGCTCAGACCGGCGGCGCGACGAAGACGCCGCGGTCGGGGTCGTTGAAGCTCTCCTTGCCGACCAGTTCGTCGAACGGGTTGGCGGTGCCCCACTGGTCCTGCACCTCGAGGTCGGTGACGTCGTAGAGGCTGGGGTGCCAGCTGTCCTCGTCGAGCTGCTCGAGCTCGGTCGTGTACTCCATCGTGTTGCCATGCGGGTCGATGAAGTAGCTGAAGGTGTTGTCGCCGGCCAGGTGCCGCCCTGGGCCCCAGATCATCCGGGTGCCGGCGCGCAGCAGCCGGCCGGTGCCGCGCATGTACTCGTCCAGGCCGCGCATCTCGAAGGAGATGTGGTGCAGCGAGGCGTGCGGCGCCTTCGCCACTGCGAAGCTGTGGTGCTGCGGATTGCACCGCATGAAGGTCATCAGGTCACCGACGAACGGGTGGGTGAGCTTGTCGGAGGTGGCGAAGCCCAGGTGTCGGGCGTAGAAGGCCTCGGTGCGCGCGGTGTCGGGGGAGTTGACGACGACGTGCGACAGGCGGACCGGGATGGCCTCGCGCTCCTCGATCCGGCGGTGCCGGCGGTTCTCCACCTCGGTGGAGATCTCGACCGTGCGGCCGTCGCAGTCGAAGAACCGGAAGCCGTAGCCGCCGCCCAGGGTCTGCATCGCGTCGGGCTCGCTGACCAGCTGCACGCCGGCCGACCCCAGCCGGGCGGCCATGGCGTCGACGTCCGCGCGGGAGGCCGCGCCGTAGGCGATCAGGTCCAGCCGCTTGTCGGCGTCCTTGCGCAGCCGGACGACGTACTGCTCGGGAGAGCCCTCGGCGGCCAGGTACACCAGGTCGCCGTCCTCGGCGACCGGGGTCAGGCCCCACAGGTCGGTGTAGAAGGCCCGCTGCCGGTCGTAGTCGGGCACGGCGATGTCGACGTGCCTCAGGTGGGTGATGAGCCGGTCGGACACGGCTGTCCTCTCTCGGTGCGGTCGGTGGGTGGTCAGGCCTCGTCGACGCAGCGGTTGGACTGCGCGCCGAGGCCGGTGATGGTGGAGTCCATGACGTCGCCGGCCCGCAGCAGGCGGCCGTGGGCCAGGCCGTTGCCGGCGGGGCTGCCGGTGAGGACGAGGTCGCCCGGCTCGAGGGTCGCGACCTGCGAGCACCAGGACACGATCCGGGCGACGTCGTGGACCATGTCCTTCGTCGACTCGTCCTGCATGACGTCGCCGTTCAGGCGCAGCGTGATGCGCAGGTCGCCCGGATCTGGCAGCGCCTCCCGCGGCACCAGCACCGGCCCGGTCGGCAGGAACGTCGGGGAGTTCTTGGCGGCCAGCCAGTCGGCGCCGAGCGCCGCCGAGTCCTTGCGGAACAGCTTGTCCCGCAGGGTCACGTCGTTGACGATCGTCCAGCCGGCGACCACGTCCAGCGCGCCCTCGACGGGCACCCGCCGGGCGCGCCGGCCGATCACGGCGGCCAGCTCGAGCTCCCAGTCCGGCTGCTCCCCGTCCCGGGGGAGCAGCACGTCGTCATGGGCGCCGCAGATCGCGCTGGGCAGCCCCTGGAACACGAAGGGCGGGAGCGCCAGGCGCTCGTCCATGTGCGCCGCGGCGTCCGCGCGCACCTGCTCCGGGGTTCGGCCGTCCGCGCCGTCGTGGTGGGCGACCACCAGGTCCAGGACGTGCGTGCGGTAGTTCGCGCCGGCCTGGAACACCTGGCGGGGCTCGACCGGGCTCAGCACCGTGCAGCCGGCCAGCGGCGCCCAGCCCTCGGTGGTCAGCGCGAGCTCACGGAGCAGCGGCAGCACCTCGTCCCAGCGGTCGAGCAGCGGCCCGGTGCCGGCGGGGTGGCCGAGCTCCGCGCGGCCGGACAGGTCCAGGACGCGGTCCCGGGCGACGAGCGCGGGGAAGTCCCGCCCGCCCCCGTCCCGCAGTCGCGCCACCGCCCACGTCCCCGCGTGGTCGATCTCCGAGACGCCGGCTTCGCTGTGCATCTGGCTGGGCCCCTCACGTGTGTCCGACGGTGGACGCCCCGGCCGGACCAGCTCGTCCGGAGGGCGCGCCCAGCATCTGCGACGGGGGTCACACAGCGGAAACGCCGCTTGGGTATGGCCGGCCATCCGCGCCGCGGATGACGCAGGTCACGTCCAGGCCGAGCCGCCCGGACGGGGGAGCCCGCGGGCAGGTGGGTCACCGGCGGGCGGCGGTCCCTCTACGCTCCCGCGGCACCGGTCATCGACGATCGCCAGAGGAGAGCGCATGGAGCTGCCCAGCCTGGATGTGAACCTGGTGATCGTCCTGCACGCGCTGCTGGAGGAGCGGAACGTGACCCGGGCCGGCGAGCGGGTGGGCCTGAGCCAGCCGGGGACCAGCGCGGCCCTGGCCCGGCTGCGCCGGCACTTCGACGACCCGCTGCTGGAGCGGACCGGGTCGACCTACGAGCTCACGCCGCTGGCCCACGCCCTGCGCAGCCAGGTCAGCGACACCATCCAGCGGCTGGAGCTGCTGCTCAACGCCCGGCCGGACTTCGACCCGGCGACGTCGGAGCGGCAGTGGGTCCTCCAGTGCTCGGACTCGGTGCAGACGTTGCTCGGGCCGGGGATCGTCCGCGAGGTCATGTCCGAGGCGCCGCACGTGCGCCTGGACTTCCAGCCGCTCGACCCCCGGTTCGCCGTCGACCCGCTGACCGCGGCGCGCGACATCGACGTGATGATCGCGCCCCGGGGCCTGTTCACCGCGCCGACGCTGAACGCGGTCGAGCTGTACCGGGACCACTGGACCTGCGTCACCTCGGTGGCCAACACCTCGGTGGGGGAGCACCTCAGCCCGCAGGAGATCAGCGACGCGCGCTGGGTCGTCTCCTTCCGCGACCCACCGATGAACTCACCGGTCGACGCCGCCCTGGCCGCTCTGGGCATCGACCGCCGCAGCGCGGTGAAGGTGCAGAACCTGACGTTGCTGCACCGCCTCGTCGCCGGCACCGACCTGCTGGTGCTGGCCCACGAGCTGGTCGCCGGGGACCTGGCGGCACAGGGCCTGCGGCGGGTCGAGCTCCCCGTCGCGCTGCCCCCGGTGGTCGAGGCCGCGTGGTCGCACCCCAGTCGGCAGCTCGACCCGGGGCACCACTGGCTGCTGGGCGTGTTGCAGCGGGTGGCGGCCGGCATCACGCCCCCGGGCTGACCCCGGGGCGGCCGCTCTCCGCTACGCCCGGCGGGCAGGACGGCGACATCCGCGTCGTGCCAGCCCGCCCACTGCGCGATGCGCACCAGGCGCCCGGATCCCGGCGCCGGGTTGTCGTCGGGTCCCGGAGCCGACAGGGTGGACCAACCCGTCGGGGACCACCCCGCGCCATCGGCCCCCGACCCGGCCCCGTCCCAGGGAGGCGCCGTGTCCGCCGACGTCATCGGGCTCAGCCTGCTGGTGCTGGGCGTCCTGCTCCTGGTCGCCAAGCTCGTCCGGATCCGCTCGCGGATCGCGCAGAAGCTGTTCCTCCCCAGCTCGATCATCGGCGGCTTCCTGGCCCTGCTCATCGGCCCCGAGGTGGTCGGCTCGGTGGCCGAGGCGATCGGCGGCGAGGACGCCCCGCTGACCGGGGGCCTGTGGCCCGCCGAGTTCCTCGACGTCTGGGCGTCGCTCCCCGGCCTGCTCATCTCGGTGGTGTTCGCGACGCTCTTCCTCGGCGAGCGGATCCCCAAGGTCAAGGAGGCCGCCGAGCTGGCCGGCCCCCAGCTGGCCCTGGGCGTGACCATGGCGTCGGGCCAGTACGTGATCGGGCTGCTGCTCGCCGTCCTGCTGCTCGTGCCCTTCCTCGGCCAGGACCCGATGGTCGGCGCCCTGATCGAGGTGGGGTTCGAGGGCGGTCACGGCACGGCCGCGGGGCTGGGCAGCACCTTCGCCGACCTCGGCCTCCCGGAGGGCCAGGACCTGGCGCTGGGCCTGGCCACGGTGGGCGTCGTCTCCGGCGTCGTCGTCGGCATCGCCCTGATCAACTGGGGGGTGCGCACCGGCCGCGCCCAGGTCCTCGAGGACGACGCGAAGACGTCGCTGGCCGAGCAGCGCGGGCTCTACGAGCGGGAGGAGCAGAAGCCGGCCGCGATGCTGACGGTGCGCACCGCCTCGGTGGAGCCGCTGGCCATCCACTTCGCGATCGTCGCCGTGGCGATCCTGCTCGGGCTCGCCCTGCTGGAAGGGCTGCAGGCGCTGGAGGCCGCGCTCTGGGCCGACACCGTCGAGCTCTTCGAGTTCGTGCCGCTGTTCCCGCTGGCGATGATCGGCGGCGTCGTGGTGCAGAAGGTGGTCGATCGCTTCGACCGCACCGGCATCGTCGACCGGCAGATGATGCTGCGCATCCAGGGGATCGCGCTCGACCTGCTGATCATCAGTGCCCTGGCCACGCTGTCGATCCAGGCGATCGCCGACAACTGGGTGACGTTCCTGGTGCTGGCGATCGCCGGTCTGTCCTGGAACGTGGGTGTCTTCGTCTTCCTGGCGCGGCGGATGATCCCGCGGTTCTGGTTCGAGCGGGGGATCGGCGACCTGGGGCAGTCCCTGGGCGTCACGGCCACCGGGCTGATCCTGATCCGGGTCGCCGACCCCAACGCGGCCACGCCGGCCATGGAGGCCTTCGGGTACAAGCAGCTGGCCTTCGAACCGTTCTTCGGCGGCGGTCTGGTCACCGCGGCGTCGCTGCCGCTGATCGCCCAGTTCGGGGCGGTGCCGCTGCTGGTCGTGATGGCAGTCCTGCTGGTGGTGTCGCTGGGGGTCGGCATCCTCTGGTTCGGGCGGCGGACGCCGGCCGAGGAGGAGGCCCGGGCCCCGGACGGCTGATCCGGCGATTGCCTGCCCGCCCGTCCGTCTCCAGCGTGGTCGCTCCAGCACGAGGGCATGAGGGCGCTGTGCGTGCTGCGGAGCTGCAGCCGGAGTGCCTCGGATCTCGCGGCGAGCCGGTCCAGGGCCTGAACGCGACAACGCCCCACGCCCCTGACCCGGAAGGACGTCGAGGCGCCTCGGTGTCCGGTGTCCGAGTCGCGACACGGTACGTGCGCACACGCCTCGGTCCGGTCACTCGCTGACCGGGCGTGGTCCCGCCGCCAAGCGTGGGGGACCCCTCGCCTGCCCGCCGTTGCGGGGCGCGGCCCCTGGCGAGCCGTGCTCGACGTCCCCGGCCCCGCGAGATCGCGGCCGACGCCGCGGTGGCGACCCGCGGGGCCGCTACCAGCTCATCGCACCCGATCAGGCGCGGCCGAGGACCCAGAAGTTCTCGCCGCGCTGGGCCTCGAGCTCGCTCAGCAGCTCGCGGTGGATCTCACGAACCCGGGCCGGCGTGATCGCCTCCGCCGGGTCCACCTCCTCGATCTGCAGGCTCGTCTTGTCCTCGTAGAGGTGCTCGCCGGCCAGGCGGGCCTGCTCGTCGTAGGGCCACAGGAAGACCTGCCGGCTGGAGACGTGGTACAGCCCGTCATCGCTGGGGACGTCGTAGCCGACCGCCCGCAGCTCGGCGCCCTTGGCCAGCTGGTGGAAGGTGAGCTCGTCCGCCACCCCCCAGTCGGCGACGGCCACCAGGTCGTCGGAGTTCCACAACACCGACTCCCCGACGCTGCGGTAGAAGCCCAGGACGCCGTCCTTGCCCTCGATCACCGCCGGGGTGTCGCCCCAGGTGACCCGGTAGACGGGGTGGTCAGTCATCATGTCCGCCGCCACGATGCGCTCGAAGTCGCCAGCACCTTCCAGGTGCACGTGGCGCCAGTAGTTCAGCAGGATCGCCCGGTGCCGCGGATCGGTCGTCCGCTCCAGCAGCTGCGCCGTCGGGTTCATGCACTCGTACACGGCCTTCTCGAACCGGTTCATGTCCTGAGCGTTCCTCACCACTTTCGGCGGGGCAACCACAGGCCGGGCTGCATCGGTGCCGCAGCCGGACCTCGTCGGCCGCGTGGAGGCGAAGGGGGGATGCGGAGACGGTCGACATCCATCGGAACTCGACCGGCGGGCGAGCAGTCGTGGACTCCAACGCGTCGGGACTCGACAGACGGATCGTCACGGGTGCCGCGCTGCTGTTCGGGCCGAGCGACGAGAAGGTCGCCGTTGCCGACTGGGGCTTTGCTGCGGCGTCAAGGTTCGACGTCCACCTCCCGGGCTCCGAACTGACCGAGATCGGCTCTCCAGCTCCGCCAGCCGGGCCGCGTCATCGGAGGGAGAGGGGCCGGTCCGGCCGCTCGGGGACCCGGACGTCCGGTCGCTCGTCGCGGACGCCGGGGCCCGGGGGCTGGTCAGCGCTCCGGCCGCTGGGGTGTACTCCTCGGGCGAGCCGGGCTCGCCGCACGGCCGCCGACGCGGCCGGGGCGTTCAGCAGAGGGGGCACACGTGCAGGTGACCATGACGGATGCCGCGGAGCAGCACCGGTACGAGGGACGTGTCGACGGCGAGCTGGCGGCGATCGCGGAGTACATCCGGACCCCGGACCTGGTCGTCTTCACCCACACGGAGGTCCTCCCCGGGCACGAGGGCCGCGGCATCGCGTCGTCGCTCGTGCAGCAGGCGCTGGACGACGTGCGACGGCAGGAGCTGAAGGTGCTGCCGTTGTGCCCCTTCGTCGCCGGCTGGATGCAGCGGCACAGCGACGGCTACGGCGACCTGGAGTACCGCTCCCGGACGACCATCACCGCCGCCACCGCCTGAGCCCATCGCCGGTGAACCACCGGGCGCTCCCTCGCCCGGCCGGGCAGCGGGGGCCGGTGGGGCCGCTGCGTCAACGCGGCCGTCGCAGGCACCGTGCGGCTGTCCGACCCGTCGCGCCGATGTCCCTGGCGGCGGGCTCCCGCCTCGGGTACCCGATGGTGCGCGCCGCGCCAGTGGCTGCTGGCGCCAGCCCCGGCGCCCGCGGCCACCGCGCCCCGATCGCAGCCCTGTCGTGTGATCGTCGAGGTGGCGGGTAGCGGCGCTGTGATGGCTGCCAACGTCTTCGTACTCGGAATGGACGACCTCAACGCGGAGATCCTCGATGACCTGCCCGAGGACCGCTATCGGTTCCACGGGCTGCTGCCCAAGGACGAGTTGATCGGGGTCGAGGACATCGACCTGCCGGCGCTGCTCGACCGGGCCCAGACGCACCTCGAGGCCTTCGACGGACCCATCGACGCGATCATCGGCTACTGGGACTTCCCGGTCAGCTCCATGGTGCCGATCCTGTGCCGCCGGTTCGGCGTGCCGGGCCCGTCGCTCGAGGCGGTGACGAAGTGCGAGCACAAGTACTGGAGCCGGCTCGAGCAGCGGAAGGCGATCGAGGAGGTGCCCGAGTTCGCCCTCGTCGACGTCGACGAGCCGGGCCGGCTGCCGGCTGACCTGCGCTACCCCGTGTGGCTCAAGCCGGTGAAGTCGGTGTCCTCGGAGATGGCCTTCCGGGTGGTCGACGACGACCAGCTCTCGGCCGCGCTGGCGGAGATCCGGGAGGGCATCGGGAAGTACGCCGAACCCTTCGAGTTCGTGATGGACCAGCTCGACCAGCTCCCGCCCGACATCGCCGAGGTCGGCGCCCGGGTGTGCCTGGCCGAGGAGGCTGCGGTGGGCCGGCAGGTGACCGTGGAGGGCTACCGGACGGCGGGCCGCTCGCACGTCTACGGCATCGTCGACTCACTGCACTACCCCGGTACGTCCAGCTTCCGGCGCTACCAGTACCCCTCTCAGCTGCCCGAAGAGGTGCAGCGCCGGATGACGACGCTGTCGGAGCGGGTCATCGACCAGATCGGCCTGGACCAGATGACGTTCAACATCGAGTACTTCTGGGACCCGGAGACCGATCGCGTCCGGCTGCTGGAGGTCAATCCTCGGCACTCGCAGTCCCACGCGCTGCTCTTCGAGCGCGTCGACGGCGTCTCCAACCACGAGCTGCTGCTCGAGCTCGCCCTGGGGCGGCAGCCGACCGAGCCACGCGGCGACGGCAGCTACGGGATCGCGGGGAAGTGCTTCCTGCGGGCCTTCGACGACGGGCTGGTGACGCGGACGCCGTCCCCGGAGGACGTCGCACGCGTCGAGCGGGAGGTCGAGGGCGTCACCGTCGAGGTGGTCGCGGAGCAGGGGCACCGGTTGTCGGAGCTCTCGCAGCAGGACAGCTACAGCTACGAGCTGGCGCTGCTGTTCATCGGTGCGCAGGACGAGGCGGAGCTCGACGCCAAGTACGACCAGTGCGTGCGGATGCTGCCCTTCGAGTTCGAGGAGGCCGCACGTGGCTGACGCCGAGCTGCGCCTCCTGCGGGAACTCCCCGGCGAGGTCGTCGAGGACGAGCACGTCTGGATCCCGATGTCGGACGGGACGCGGTTGGCCGCACGGATCTGGCGGCCGGCGGACTCCGCGGACCAGCCGGTGCCGGCGGTCCTGGAGCTGATCCCGTACCGCAAGCGCGACCTCACCGCCTACCGCGACTCCATCCACCACCCCTACATGGCCGGCCACGGCTACGCGTGCGTACGGGTGGACCTGCGGGGGAGCGGCGACTCCGAGGGGGTGCTGACCGACGAGTACCTCGAGCAGGAGCTCACCGACGCCGAGGAGATCCTCGCCTGGCTGACCGAGCAGCCCTGGTGCAACGGGTCGACCGGCATGATGGGCATCTCCTGGGGTGGTTTCAACGCCCTGCAGGTCGCGGCCCGCCGGCCACCGGGACTGGATGCGATCGTGACGGTCTGCTCGACCGACGACCGGTACGCCGACGACGTCCACTACATGGGCGGGTGCCTGCTCAGTGACAACCTCTCCTGGGCCTCGACGATGTTCGCCTACAACTCGACCCCGCCGGACCCGGCCCTGGTGGGGGACCGGTGGCGGGAGATGTGGCTGGACCGCCTGCACGGCAGCGGCCTGTGGCTGGAGGAGTGGTTGCGCCACCAGACCCGGGACGAGTACTGGCGGCACGGCTCCGTCGGCGAGGACCCCTCGGACGTCCAGTGCGCCGTCCTGGCGGTCAGCGGATGGGCCGACGGGTACTCCAACGCCGTCTTCCGGATGATCGAGAGCCTCGAGGGGCCGCGCCAGGGGCTGATCGGTCCCTGGTCGCACAAGTACCCGCACCTGGGCCAGCCCGGCCCGGCCATCGGCTTCCTGCAGGAGGTCGTCCGGTGGTGGGACCGCTGGCTGAAGGGCATCGACAACGGCGTCACCGAGAACCCGGCGCTGCGGGTGTGGATGCAGGACAGCGTGCCGCCGCTGACGGCCTACGAGGAGCGCCCCGGCAGGTGGGTGGGGGAGCCGAGCTGGCCCTCGCCGCACATCCGCCAGGTCGCCCACCCGCTGGCCCGCAACCGGATCGTCACCGGCGGGGAGGCGCCGCCGGAGGAGTCGCTGGGCATCGAGTCGCCGTTGTCGGTGGGGCACTTCGCCGGCAAGTGGTGCTCCTACAACGCGCCCCCGGACCTGCCCTACGACCAGCGCGAGGAGGACGGCGGCTCGCTGGTGTTCGACAGCGACGTCCTGGAGCAGCAGTACGAGATCCTCGGGGCTCCGGCGGTGGAGCTGGAGCTGACCAGCAGCCGACCGAACGCGATGGTGGCGGTCCGGCTCTCCGACGTGGCGCCGGACGGGCGGGCCACCCGGGTCACCTACGGACTGCTCAACCTCACCCACCGGGACGGGCACGCCGACCCGCAGCCGCTGGTCCCCGGGGAGCGCTACCGCGTCCAGGTCCAGATGAACGGTGTCGCCCACGCCTTCGCGGCCGGCCACCGCATCCGCCTGTCGCTGTCGACCTCGTACTGGCCGCTGGCCTGGCCCTCACCGGAGTCCCCACGTCTCGAGGTGACGACCGGGTCGAGCCGGCTGCTCCTCCCCAACCGGCCCCTCGCGGAGTCCGACGAGGTCACGCTCCAGCCCTTCGAGGAGCCCGAAGGGGCCGAGCCGATCACGGTCACCAACGTGCAGCCCGGCGAGCACCGCTGGCAGGTCACGCGGGACCTGATCGGCTACGAGTCCGCGCTGGAGGTCGTCAACGACCTGGGGACCGTGCGCTTCGACGACATCGATCTGGAGGTGACCCGGCGGGCCGAGGAGCGCTACAGCTCCGTGGGGGACGACGTGGGGTCCGTCGGCGGGGAGACGACGTGGCGGTTGGCGTTCCAGCGGGGTGACTGGCTCGTCCGGACGGTGACCCGCACCGTGCTGACCTCCACCGCGACGGACTTCTGCCTGCACGCGGAGCTGGATGCCTACGAAGGCGACCGGCGCATCGTGTCGCTGAACTGGGACCGGACGGTGCCACGGCATCTCGTGTAGGTCGATCCCCGCCACGCGCTCGGCGCCGTCCCCCGACGACGCAGTCGCCGCTGACCGGCCCGGTCAGCGGCGACTGCGCGGGCGGACGGCCCGGGGGAAGAGGGCGGTGGCGGCAGGCATCCACCCGCCGCGGCCGAGGCGGCGCGAGCAGAAGCCCGCAGACCTCGAGCAGGGGGCCCCGCCTCACGTACTCCGCAAGCGGATGCGCGCCTGGGAAGATCAGTCCTCCGGGGCGGGCGCCAGGGTCTTGGTGAAGAAGACGCGGCGGTAGCCGCCCTGTCCGGCACGGTGGGTCTCACGGTAACCGCGTCGGGCGTAGTAGGCGACGTTCTCGGTCATCGCCACATTGGTGTAGAGCCGCACCTGCGCAAGGCCCAGGGCGCGGGCGTGCTGCTCGGCGAGGCCGAGGAGCAGGGAGCCGAGCCCCTCGCCGCGCCGGGCAGCGTCCACGGCGATGTTCTCGATCAACAGATGATCGGTTGCCACCTCGCCGACAAGGACGGCGACCGTGCGGGCGTCCTGCTCCAGCACCCAGGCGCAGGCTGGTGGGGTCAGGTGACCGTAGTCGGCCAGCATCGGTGCCGGTTCACGACCGATCCGAGGCACGTAGGGCTGGTAGGCGGCGCGGGTCAGTTGGTGCATCGCGGCAGCATCCCGGTCACCCGCAACCCTCACCCGGAGGCCCGCACGCCCCCCAGCCGCCGACACCTCGTCCTCCACGGGGCCAGCCTTCCAGTTGGGCCCGTCGCAGCGTGGTGTTCGGGTCGTCGGCTTCCGCGGGAGGTCTGATCACGAGCCCACCCCCGCACCTCGACCACGATGGCCGGCCGGGACCACGGGACGAAGACGGCGGGTGAGCGCACTGGTGCGCGGCGCGCGGATCGGCGATCGTGGGGGCTGGTGGTGTCGCTGGGGGGCATCCTCTGGTTCGAGCGGCGGACGCCGGCCGAGGAGGAGGCGCGCACCCCGGACGGCTGACCGCGCACGTACCCGATCCCCACAGGTCCCGAGGGTGCAGCGGTGACCGCGGGCAGCGGGCGCGGTACCGGTGCGGCGGCCTTCCGTCCCGGTCCGACCACCGTGGCGTCCTGCTCCTGTTGTGGCATGGTCGGGTGTGCCCCCGTCCGTTCGGGAGGTGGTGCTGGACGGTCGGGTACCCCGTGCGGGCGCCGGGCGAGGGGAGCCATGAGCGGGGAAGCCATCCGGGACGTCGACGCAGAGCAGGACGGGCCCGCATCGCCACCATCCGCATCGCCACCATCCGCATCGTCACCACCGGCGTCCGGCCCGGCTCAGGGAGCCGAGGTGCCGGTACCGGCGGTCCCGGTCCCCGGCGGGACCGTCCCCCCGGAGGCGCCGGAGGCCCCGTCGGTGCTGGGCGCGATGGCGATCCTGCGGATCGGCGGCTTCCTGGTCCTCTACCTCAACGCCGCGGCGGTCTTCCTGGGCGTCATGGCGCAGGCGATCGCCCGCAGCTGGCTGGCCTTCGAGCTGACCGGGTCGAACGCGGCCCTGGGTGGGGTGCTGCTGGCGTTCGGCGTGGCCCTCCTGGTGGCCACACCGTGGGGTGGGGTCGCCGCCGACCGGCTGCCCAAGCGGCTGGTGCTGCAGGTCTCGGTGCTCCTGCTGGCGGTGTCGAGCGCCTGGATCGGGCTGGCCGTCGTCCTCGACGTCATCGCCTACTGGATGCTGCTGGGTGCGGGCGTGCTCCAGGCCGTGGGTTTCGCGCTGTTCAACCCGGCCCGGATGGCCTTCCTGAGCGAGCTGGTGCCCCGCGGATCGGTGCCGCAGGCGGTCTCGCTGCTGCTGGTCAACGCCGAGGTGAACCGGGTGGTCGGTCCGGCGCTGGCCGGCGTGGTCATCGGTGCGGTCACCTGGGGCATCGAGGCGGTCTTCCTGTTCAGCGCGGCGCTGGCGACCGTCGGGGTGCTCCTCACCGCAGCCCTGCCCGCCGGGCGGCGGCAGGGTGAGGCCTCCGGCCGGTCCCCGCTCGGTGAGCTCGCCGACGGGGTGCGCTACGTCCGCCGGCACCCCGAGCTGAGCGCCCTGGTGTGGTGCGGCATCGGCGTCGCCATGATGGGGCTGCCGTACCTGGCCTTCATGCCGACCATCTCCAGCGACCTGTTCGGCCTCGGCTCGGTCGGCTACGGCGTCCTGGCGGCGACGTCCGCGGTCGGTGGGGTCGCGGCGGGCCTGCTGCTGGGCCGGCGCGCCTCGTGGGTGCGGCAGACCCGGGTCCTGGTGGGCTCCGGCGCCGTCTTCGGCCTCGCCATCTGCGCGCTGGCGATCGCGCCCAACGCCTACGTCGCAGTGGTCGTGCTCCTCGCCGTCGGCGCGTCGATGCTCGCCTTCCAGACCACCAACCAGTCGCAGCTGATCGCCCTGTCGGACATGGAGTACCACGGGCGGGTGCAGGGGCTGATCATGCTCAGCTTCAGCGCGTTCGGCATCGCCGCGCTCCCGCTGGGCCTGCTCGCCGACCTCATCGGGCTGCGGTGGACGCTCATCGGGATGGGCGCCGGTGTGCTCGCCTTCGTGGCCCTGTACGCCGTCCTCAGCCGGCGCCGGATGGCGGGCGCAGGCCGGTTGCGGGACCTGGGCTGAGCCACCGGCCGCAGCGGTCCGGGCGGGGCGGGGTCAGCGCCAGTCGACGCCGGGCAGGGTGGCGCTCCAGGACTCGGCGATCTGGCCGTCGGCGACCCGGTGGACCACCAGCCAGGTGACCACCGACGTCTGCCCGGTCTCGAGGTTCAGGCCGGTGGTGGTGGCCCGCGTCCAGATCCTGTCCTCGGCGGTCACCTGGTCGTCGACGGTGGTGGCCGGGTCGTGCAGCAGCTGCCAGGACTCGCGGACCTCCCGCTTGAACTGCGCCCGGGTCAGCGACCGGGTCCCGGCGGAGGAGTGCCGCACGTAGGGCTCGGCGATGAGCTCGTCGATCACCGTGAGATCGCGGCGGTTCCACAGCCCGTCCCAGTAGCGCTGGACGATCGAGGTCGGTGCCTGCTGGGTCACGATGCGGGAGCCTAGGGCCGCGACCGGACCGACCGGTGCAGCTGGCCCACGGTTCCGTGACCAGAGCCCGACAGCGCCCCGGATCCGGTCAGGCCTGCCCGGGTTCCCTGGCCGGTGCCTGGGGTGCCGGGAGCGGGGTCCAGGGCAGCGGAGGTGCCACCGGGGGTGCGGTGAGCTCCTGGTAGGCGGTGGTGTGCGCCCGCAGCGCGCTGACCGCCTCGGCGACGTCGGTGGCCGGTCGGCCCGCTGCGCACGCGGCCTGCTCGGCGTCGGACACCGCGCCGCAGACGTCGGCGACCGTGTCGAGGTAGGCCCGTGCCTCCGGCGCCGGGTCGGCACCGGCCGGGTCGTGCACCAGGGCCCGCTGCCGCAGGCGCTGCTCGAGCCCGCGCCCCTCGGCGTCCAGCGAGGGCACCAGGTCCGGCACCTCGCCGAGGTGGGCACCGGCGGCCTGAGCGGAGGCGACCTGGCGGCGCAGCCGATCACGAGCGCGGGCGACCTCGAGCTGGAGCTCGGCGCAGGAGCGTCGCGGGCCCGGGGGCAGGCGGCTGGCCGCGACGGCGGTGGCGCCCTGCACGCCCAGCTCGCGGCCGCGCGCGGCGAGCTCCCGGCCCCGGGCCGCCAGCGGACTGCGCCGGACCCGTCGGAGGACCAGCCATCCGGCGAGCGCGGCCAGGAGCAGGAGCGTCACGAGCACGCCACCGAGGACGGTGATCACCGTCGGGTCCAGCCAGAGCAGCCAGGACAGCTCGTCGTCGGCGCGCACGTCCAGGGCGCCGGTCGGCAGCGGGGTGGTCATGGTGCTCCTCGTCCAGGGCGGTGTGCCGGCTGCCGGGTGAACGTCCGGGGTCCGTCCCGCGGTTCCCGCCGTCGGTGCTCCAGCCGGGGACCCCGCCTCCTCCGGCCGCATGTGATGTCTGCGGCGTCGGAGGGTAGGCCCCGGGGAACGTCAACTGCTGGAGGGAACGACATGGGCCTCATCTCTGGACTCGTCAAGGCCAACCTGCTCAAGCGACTGCTGAGCCGGTTCACCGGCGGTCGGCGCGCCTGATCGCCGATCCCGCGACAGCGCTCCGCCACGGAGCAGCCCGGACGGCCCTGGTCGACCTCCTCGCCGAGGAGGACGGCCGGGGCCGTCTCCGTCTCCCGGCCGGTGGCCGGGTACCTGGACCGGCCACCGCCGACGCCGGCGGAGGCGACGGTGGCACGCGCGCCGAGTGACTGCGGTGGGTGACGACATACCGACGGAAAGTAGGTTGACTCTGCAACCGAACCCGACAGCGGACGGCGCTGCGGCCGGTGCCCACCGCTGGCGTGCGGACAGGTCACGAACGGCGGAAACGGCAGGTCAGGCGCGTCCGGCTGGCCGTCCGGCGGCGGCCGAGGAGGCGCGTCGGCACCCCCGGGTCCTGCCCGTTCCAGAGCCCGGTGGAGGCAATCGGGGGATTGCCGTGGCCGATCGCCGTCTGCCTACCGTGCGCTCGTCCACCGACTGCGGAGGACCCGGATGGCGGCCCGCCGAACCTGCCCACCGCCACCGGACCAGACGACACGACGGGCAGGCGCGGGGGACCCACGCGCAGGACCGGGCCCTCGGGCCCTGGGGTGAAGCCGCATCCGCGGCCGGGCAGCTCTCGCCCGAACCCGACAGCTAACTCCGCAGGCGGTGAGAGGCGCACATCCATGGCACAGCGACACCCGGGACGGCACCTCCGTCCCACCCGGCGCCCGAGCATGGCGTCCGTGACCCGTCCCGCCCTGACGGTCGCGGCAGCAGTGGCCGTTCCCCTCGCGGTGGCCGCCCCGGCGCACGCCGCGGAGTACACGGTCGCTCCCGGCGACACCCTCAGCACCCTCGCCGCGGCCCACGGCACCACCTGGCAGACCATCTACGCGGACAACGCCGGCACCGTCGGCGCCGACCCGAACCGCCTGCGCGTCGGCCAGGTGCTCACCATCGGCGGCGCGGCACCCGCGGCGCCGGCCGTGACCTCGCAGAGCGTCTCGCGGGAGTACGTCGTCCGGGCGGGCGACACGCTCGGCAGGATCGCGGCCGCCCACGGCACCACCTGGCAGCAGGTGCACGCGCTCAACCGGGAGGTCATCGGCGGGAACCCGAACGCCCTGCGCGTCGGTCAGCGACTCGTGCTCGGCGGCACGGTGGCTGCTGCCGCGCCCCGGGTCGCCGAGCGGCCGGCCAGCCGGAGCGCGGACCGTGCCGCGCCAGCCGCGCCAGCCGCGCCAGCCGCGCCAGCCGCTCCCGCGGCTCCGGCGGCGAGCGCGGGGGCCTACGACGTGTGGGCTCCGCACGTCCGCCCCGCCGTCCAGGAGGTCGCCGAGCGGTTCGGCGTCGGGACGGTCGTGACCCGGCCCGGCCACAGCCCGACAGAGGACCTCGCGGCCGACTTCATGGTCCACACCGACCGGGCCAAGGGTGACGCCGTCACCCAGTACGTCATCGACAACGCGTCCCGGTTCCGGGTCGAGTACGTGATCTGGCAGCAGCGGATCTGGCAGGCCCGTACGGGCACGTGGCAGGGCATGGCGGACCGGGGGTCGCCCACCGCCAACCACATGGACCACCCGCACGTGTCGTTCCTGCCCGGCTGACGCCCGCCGTCATGGGCCGCTGAGGCCGGATCGCCGACGAGCGCCCCTTCCCCGGCAGCCAGCCGGGGGAGGGGATCGTCCGGTCAGTCCCGAGCGAATCCCGATCGCCGATGCTCGGTCGGGCTCCCTCCGAGCTCCGCACTATGGGCGGCCAGCCCAGCGGAACACTGCTCCGTGCGACCCGGACCGGAGCTGGCGGACAACGCTCGTGCGCACATATCTGTGGAGTGAGCGATCCGCCATCTCGACGGCGACCTCGTCCGCGCTGCGAGCAAGATCGATCTCCGTGCCGTCGAGCGGGCCACCCTCGGCCACGACCCGTTCGCTGGACTCAGCCACCAACCGAACGTACGCACCGCCGTCCCGCGCGGAGGCAGCTACCGACGTACCGCAGGGCTGCCTGGCGACGAGCCGGCCGCCGTCCCGCAAGGGGATCCCGCTGTGGGACGACGGCGGCGAGCTGGCTTCGGCCTGTTGCGGAGCCGGGGCACTTCGCTCTTCGTGTTGATGCATGCGCATTGACCGTTGCTGTTCGCTCGCCAGTCGATCGAGCGAGACGGGCGAGACGGGTGACTGACCATGCGCGCTCATGCATGACTATGCTGGTGGTCATGTCACATGCGTCTGCCGGCTGGGTCGTCGTCGCGTGCACTCCCGTGTCGCGCCGCCGCTGGAGCGGCACGTGCTGGAGCGGCGATCCCGCGACGTCGTGACGGCCCCGTCGGATGTGCGGGTCTGTGTCTTCGGGGACTCCTTCACCGCCGGGGTCGGGGATCGGACCGGAGCGGGGTGGGTCGGCCGGGTGGCAACCGCAGCACAGGATTCCCGCTGGATCCTGACGGTCTACAACCTGGGCGTGCGTCGGGACACGTCCGTGGACATCGCGCGGCGCTGGTTCGGAGAGGCCCGCACCCGGCTGAAGGACGGCGACCGCTTCGGCGTCGTGCTGGCCATCGGGGTCAACGACGTCGATGAACAGTGGGGACGGCGGCGGGTGCGCCGCGACCGGACCCTGGCCGTGCTGGCCGACATGCTCGACGACGCACACACCGCTGGGTGGGCGCCGCTGGTGGTCGGTCCGCCACCGGTGCTCGACCCCTCCCTGAGCGCCTGCGCGGCCGACCTGGCGGCCGGCATGGCCGAGGTGTGCGCTCAGCGTGCCGTGCCGTTCATCGACGTCGGCGTCCTGGCCGACGACCCGGTGTGGGCCGCGGAGGTCGCCGCCGGGGACGCCTTCCATCCCTCGACCGCCGGCTACGGGCGGCTGGCCGGGATCGTCGCGCCCGTCGTCACCGACTGGCTGGGTGAGCTGGTGGACCGACCGGTTGCACAGCTGCGGCCGGGGCGGACCGGGAACGCCCGGTGAACGAGCCGCTGATCTCCGCCCTCCCGTCGGGCTGGTCGGTGCGCCACCCGCACGCCGACGACCACACGCGGGTGCAGACGGTGCTGGGCCAGTGGTGGGCCGGCTTCGGTGGCGAGGCCGGAGCGCGGGAGCGGGCAGCGTTGCTGCCCCGGCTGTTCTTCGAGCACTTCACCGACACCAGCTACCGGATCGAGGACGACGACGGGCGCCTGGTGGCCTTCCTGATCGGATTCCTCTCACCGTCCCACCCCGGCCTGGCCTACGTGCACTTCGTCGGCGTCGATCCCGCAGGCCAGCGCGCTGGCCTGGGGTGCTGGCTCTACGCGCGATTCTGCGCCGCCGCCACCGCGCGCGGGGCCTGGAAGGTCGGGTGCATCACCAGCCCCGGCAACCGGAACTCGATCGCCTTCCACACCCGGCTCGGCTTCCGCCTCGAACCCGGCGACCGGACGGTGAACGGGATCCCGGTCCACAGCGACCACGACGGCCCCGGACTGCACCGCGTGCTCTTCACCCGCAGCCTCGACGACCGCGGCTCTCCAGGCACGCCGGGCAGCTGATCAACGTGCTCAGCCAGCGTTGACTCGGCGACCCAGTGCGGATCTGTTGGGGTGTTCACTCGTCCAGCACAGCGGCGGTGCTGGCGAGGCTTCTCGACGACGGGTGCCTCGCCCGAGCTGGCCCGGGCCCTGCCACCCAACGGAGTCGTACCGCGAGTGACCACGAACGCTCATGGTGCCGCCGCCCCGATGGGCAGGTAGCCGTACCAGCGGAGCAGTGCGGTCCCGGTTACGAGGCGGGCTGTAGTGCCGCCAGAGCGGGCACCAGGCGCGCACGGTCTCGGCGTTCGGTCTCGTCGACGGTGGGCAGCCATGGGCAGGAGACGTCGACGGCGACGACTCGGCCGGTGTCCATGACTCGCTGGGCAGCAGACAGCACCTCGGTCGGGCTGGGACCTCCTGGAGCCGGGAAGCGGAGCCCGGGCATGCTCTCCGGGTCGACGACGTCAACGTCCACGTGGAGCACCAGCGGACCGGGCGGCAACTGCCCTGCGGTCACGTCCTGCACCGCGATCCGCCGAGGCCCTCCCGAGGCGAGCACCTCGATCTCTGCCGGATCCAGGTCGCGGGCATCCACCAGCACCGCCTGCTCGGCAGTCAGCGGCCCCAGCCGCAAGGCATCGCCGAGCAGCTCCGGATGGGCGCCCATCGCCAGCTGCAGAGCCATGCCGCCCGGATAGCCGGACGTCGACGTGTGCAGCGTGTGCACGTCACCGTGCGCGTCGAACCAGACGATCGACGGGCTCAACGCTGCTCGCTGCAGTCCCGCCAGGACCGCTGTGGCGACCAGGCAGTCACCGGACAGGACCACCCGGTCGGCCGACCTCTCGCGCGGAGGCGACGGTGTCGGCCACGTGCTCGTACAGCATCTGCAGCCGCGGCCACATGCCTGTGTCCGGAAGTTCGGGGTCGACCACCACGACCTCATGGTCCGGTCGCGGGATGTCCGAGGACTGGAGGCGTTCATCCTGGTGAAACGGCACGATGACGTTGACCACGATGGTGATGCTGCCTCACCTGGCGGCGGCGCTCCGCAACAGGCGGGGGAACTCGGGCAACAGCACCGAGCTGCACCTACACCTACAGGTGAGCGACTCGACCGACTGGACCCGTGCGCGCGGACTGCCGTTTGCCTTCCGCCGCCCGAACGGCTCGCCCTGGGTGCCCGCGAACACGGAGCTGGTCAGCAGTTGACGCTCCCGCGCGGGATCTGCCACGGCGGTCTTCGCCCGAGCAGAGTCGTGCCGGCGTCAGCGTCCATAGGGCAAGGTCTGCTGGGCCCGACGGTCAGTACTGATCTGGACAGGAGGCCGTGGCCCTCGACTCGTCCCGAGCCGTGATGATGCTCTTCGCCTCTTCTGCTGCGTACCTGTCCAGCGGCGAGTTCTTGCCGTCTAGCACGAAGACTCGTTCGGAGAGCGTCCATTCCGGAGCTCTCACCTGCTCGGCCGGGTCATCGGCCACAAGGGTGATCTGCGACGGGCCTGAGGTGGGGTGGATCCACTCGTCGATGTAGAACGTCACGAGCAAGCCGTCGGCCTCCTGACTGGTGCTCGCCACGGTCCCCCAAAAGGCATGGTCAGAGCAAGCAATGACTGCTGCAGCACTGCCCAGGCTGCTGGCCTCAGCCTCGCTATCGCTGGTCCCGCAGCCCGCGAGCAACACCGATGCCGCAACAGCAGCTCCCGCGGACCAGGGCCGGGGATGCCCCCTTCCGCCCGACCGAGGGCGCAAGAGCATGCTTTCGGTCGCCATCGACCCAACGTAGGCACCGATGCTGGCGGTCGGACAGCAGGACGCGATCACAGTCGCCTTCGCGACACCTGTAGAGGAACGCCCAACGGGGATGGCGCAGGTCAGGTGGGTGCGCCGTGCGGCGGCCGTCCCGTATGCCCCGTCCGGTGAGGAAGCTCGTAAGGGGGCGCCAACCGGTAGGTCTGCTGCGGCCTGGCCTTGTTCCTGGCGGTGATCGGTTGGGAGCGCCCCCAGTTCAGCCCATCCCTTGCCAGAGAGCGGACGACCAAGACCCGGCCGAGGACCACGGCCAGCCGGTCGTTCGATGCAGTCCTTCAGGCATCCAGCGGACGTGCCGATCTCAGAAGCAGGAGAACCCCCACCGGCCTGAGGGCCGTGGGGGTTCAACTCGGTGTCCGAGGGGGGAGTTGGACACCGTGAAGTGGGAGCCGTCCCACCGGCTTCTCCCGCTGGGGGAGTGGGGCGCGGTGTGCGCGGCTTCGTGGACATGGTCGGAACGTAGCCCGCCGGTCGGACAGCCCACGATCCATGGGTACTCATGCCCGGCCGCCTCGCGGGGTCAGAAGGCTCGCACCGCCCGCCACCCACGGACGGCCACTGCCGTGGTTCCTCGCCAAACTCGGCCGGCGGGGCTGTGCTTCTTTCCCGTGATAAAAGACTTACATGGAGTAAGTGCAACAAGGAGTGCGAGCGCAGGGGCCCAGTAAAGCAAGAAGCGAGCGAGTGGCAACCCCGGTACGGCGCCCGGGTCGACAGCACCCACGCCGCTTCCCCCTGATGCCGCCGCAAGGATGATTAGCGAGACCCCCCACAGACAGAGCAGTACGGTCCACCAGCGGACCGGATACCCCGATGCGGCCCGCACCGTCAGGACGAGGAGCATCAGGGAGAGCGGACCGAGCCGCGCAAGCGTCGACTGCTCTACCGCGTCGGCGTACTCCGCTCCGAGGCTGTAGTGCGCGCCGTTCACTACCAGCAGACTGACGGCCAGCGTTCCCCCGACGATGTAGCGCCATGCCACAGCGGTCTCCGATACGTCCTTCGTGAAGACTCTGACGACCCGTCGTGCGGCCGCCCCTTTGATGTTCCGGCCGACTGAGCGACGCTCCAAAAGCGACAGCGTGAGCATGAACAGATGTAGGCCGCCCAGCCAGGCCACGAGAACCCAGAGGGAGCCACCGAGCTGGGACAGCGCTGCGAATCCACGTCTGTTGAGGTCCACAGTCTCGGCCAGGAAGGCGAGCACGATCACTGCGGTGAGAACTGCGCTGATCCGACGACGACGCGTATGCCGACCTACGAGGAAGCGCTCCTGCCCCTGAATCCGTTCTGAGGCTTGGCGAGCGAGGTCGTTATTGACCATCAGTGCCAGCTCATGCGTAATGCGCCACACCGCGGGTGACCCGTGGTGGAAGTACGAGATGTGGTCGAGCAGCGGGTTTCCAAGCGCGGGAACAAGTCGTTCCTGGGCGTGCGGAAGGCTCGGGAACAGCAAGCGTCCAACCATGTCGTGTGGACTGCTGAGCTCCAGCCACCTCCCCTGAAGCGGGCGTGTGGCGAGGCTGGCCAGCTCGTGAGCAAGGTCGGTACCGCTGACCAAGCGCCTTGAGAGAAAGGACAGTAAGAGCCCACCCCCGACTAGCAGCGCGAAGGCGGGAAACCCGACTTCGTGCCAGGGAAGCATCGTATCCCAGAGGTACTTGCTCGTCTCGAATGACATGGACGCCAACAGTTCCGCACCTGTTCGGCGCTCCAGTTCGTCTGCGGGGGCTGCGAGGTCGGCACCCGCGCGCGCCATGTCAGTGAGCGTTGCGCTGGCGAAGGCCAGCGTCGCCCTAATCCCCGGCGCGAAGGCGAGGCCGGCGAGGACGGTGGAGAGAAGCGTCAGCCACGCCGCGGCCACGAGCGAAGGGCGATCGAACCGTTGGATGATCCAGATCGGCTTCAAACCCGAACCTACGCCGATGAGACGCTTCACCGTGCCAGCCGGTCGGACGCCCCCTCGGCGGGAAGGACGGCGCGCGGGAGTGCGCGAAAGAGCCAGATGGGCCAGGTACCCGCCCTGAGAATGCCCGATGACGACGACCTCGTCGGCCCGCTGGCCGACCCATTCGAGTGCCTGCCGGATCCGCTGCAAGACAACCTCGGTGTCCTGACCCCCGCTCGCAGCTATTTGCACGTCCCCGAGGATGTTCCGGCTGCGGGCGATGCTGAGCACAAGCACCAGACCGAGCAGAAACAGGCCAAGGGGTCGAACGGCGTAGGCCACTCCGACGACGACGACAACGAGCATCAAACGCCATCCAGCGCGAAACACGCTCAGCTGGAACGGCTCAGCCAGTGTGGGCGTCAATGCCAGACGAAGGCTCCGGCGCCGGCCCCCGTCGTCCTCATCCCGTAGGGCGTCCTCGTCCCTGCGATCCGGCAGGATCATCAGGAAGAGGAGGACGGGCAGGAGCCGTACCAGCCACCAGAGGAAGCGAAGTCGTCGCCTGGGTACGGCCCGAGACCAGTGCGCCTCGGCGCAGACAACTGAACGTGGCCGTCCTCGAGGATCCTCCAGCGTCAGCACCCCATGCGATGGCCACGCTTCGGTGGAGCGGTCCGGCGCCGTGGCCTTCGGTTCGAACCTGACGGTCCAGTCCGTTGTGTCCTGAAGATGCCGCTCGACGGCCCCAGCCAGCCGGGTGAGGAAGGCCCCTGGTCGCTGATTACCGATCCCATGAACGACGAGAAGCCCGACCGGATGCTTGCCGCCGGGACCCTCTGTCGATCGTCCACCGGTTACTTCTTCGGCCGCCGGCTTGCGCGCCGGGGGTCTCTTGGCTTTGCGTTCCTTGCGCCGTGTGCGTGCGGCTTTCCCGGAACCCATCTGCGTCGCCCCCCCCGTCAGCGCCACTGGACCCGCTCTACCCGCCGGCATCCCGGCTCGCAATCCGCTGCCTGTTCCGTCCCGGGTTCAGTGGAGGCTCGGAACTGACGCGGCGACGGTAGTCGCCGCGGTGTGGTGCCGGTAGAAGTCGTCTTCGTGCTCGGCGGGTGGGATCAGGCCGATCTCGCCGTGCATTCGTCGGTGGTTGAACCAGTCGGGGTACTCGGCGACGGCGATCTTGAGGTCGTCGATGCCCTTCCACGGGCCCTTGTTGCGCACCAGCTCGGCCTTGAACAACGAGGTGAACGCCTCGGCCAGGGCGTTGTCGTAGGAGTCGCCGGTCGAGCCGACCGAGGCGACCGCGCCGGCCTCGGCCAAGCGCTGGGTGTAGCGCACGGCGACGTACTGCACGCCCTTATCCGAGTGGTGGACCAGCCCGGTCACGTCGTGGCCGGTGCGCCGGCGGGTCCAGATGCACCATCTCCAAGGCGTCGAGTGCGAGGTCGGTGCGCAGGGAGCGGGACAGCTGCCAACCGACCACCCGCCGGGAGTAGACGTCGGTGACGAAGGCGGCGTAGACCCAGCCGGTGAAGGTCCGGCAGTAGGTGATGTCGGCAACCCACAACTGGTCCGGGCCGGACGCGGTGAACGCCCGCTCCACCAGGTCCGGGCGGGTGTCCGGGCCGGTCCCAGGCGCCGTGGTGCGCGGGCCCTTCGCCCGCGTGATGCCGCGTATCCCGGCCGTGCGCATCAGCCGCTCGACGGTGCACCGGGCCACGGCGTGGCCCTGCCGGTGCAGCTCGGCGTGGACCTTCCGGGCGCCGTAGACCCCGAAGTTCTCGGCGTGCACCCGCTCGATCACCGCGGTGGTGGCCGCGTCGGTGACCGACCGCGCCGAGGGCGGCCGGGTGCGGTGGGCGTAGTAGGTGCTCGGGGCGATCTGCGGTTGATCACAGATCGGCTCGACCCCGTGCTCATCCCGGTGGCCGTCGATGAACTCGACGATCACCGCTGTGGGCGGTCGAGCTCCGCCGCGAAGAAAGCCGAGGCGCTCTTCAAAATCGCATTCGCCCGCCGCAGCTCGCGGTTCTCCCGCTCCAGCTCGGCCAGCCGAGCCGCGTCATCGGTCGTAGTGCCCGGGCCGGTGTCCTTCATCGATCTCGGCCTGAGTGACCCAGTTGCGCAGCGTCTCAGGGTTGATCCCCAGCTGCTCACCGATCCGCCGCAACGCCCCGGTGCGGGTCGCCGGGTCCCGCCGGGCGTCGACCGCCAGCCGGATCGCCCGCTCCCGCAGCTCGTCGGGGTACTTCCTCGGTGCCGCCATGACTCTAATCCTCACGTGGATTGAGAGGCTCCATCAGACCCGGGGCGGGACACCCCGCCACGAGCGTCTCCTTGGTCTGCCAGGGGTGCGCAGCGCGCGCAGCCATGCGGGCCCTTTCCCATCCTGGCGCGGCCCGTAGGTTTGGATCATGCGGCAGATCGAGACGTCCTCCTTGCGCGGTGACTTGAGCCTCGCGGACCTACTGAGCATGGCGGGCGTCGCGACGGACGACGTGCTCCTCGTCCGGCACACCTACAGCGCCGACGGCCTCACCGGCCCGCAGGACGCCACGGTTGAGAACGTCCTTACCTACTCCCGAGTCCAGGCGCTCCGGCAGAGCAAGATCCCTAGAGATCCGCCTGCCTTGTGGCTCAACTTCGTGGCGGACGGCAAGCGGCGGTCCCGTTTCCTCGCGGCGTACGAGAACAGGGGAGAAGTCCTCGCTGAGCGGACCGACGTCCAGCGGTACTTCGATCTCCACCCGTCCGACGTTCTCGTGTCGCTTAGGAACCGGCTCGTCATCGAGTGGTCGAACGACACGATCAACTGGGCCAAGGCAGGCGGGAAGGCCGATCAGATGCCCGTGGTCGAGATCGCCGACCCTGCCCGAGTGCCGTTTCCAGGCTTCGACGAAGTCCTCATCACGTACGACGAGCTGTTGGCCATCGCTGAGGACTCGCGATACGCGGAGTGGAGGACAGCGCTCGCCGCCGTCCAGGGCGTCTACCTCGTCGCAGACACCAGCAGCGGCGAGCTGTACGTCGGGAAAGCGGACGGCACGGAGCGCCTCCTGGGTCGGTGGAGCGCCTACGCCCGCGACGGCCACGGCGGCAACGTCGCGCTTCGCGAACTTGCAGAGATCGACGTGACTCACCGTCGGCACTTCATCTTCAGCATCTTGCGTGTGTTCGGCCCGACTGCGACTACCGCTGAGGTCGACGCGGCGGAGGCCCATTACAAGCGGGCGCTCCTCTCCCGGCAGTACGGCCTCAACCGGAACTAGCAGGCGGTACCGCGACCATGGCGGCTACGCTGTCCGGAAATGCAGTGAGAAGCAGAAGTGCGTGGGATGGAGCTGCTAGAGGCAGTCCTCCCTCGTCCCCGGGCCAGCGCAGTGCATGCTCCGCCCGAGTGCACCTCAGCTTGGAAGACGTCACGCCCGAAAGTTGGGGGACTCCTGCACGGAGTGGTGACAGGTTGGGTCGAGACTGCTGCAGGACCACCGCCGGCACCGCCGATGAGGGGATAGCTGACCTGCCGTCACCGACCCCTGGTCGGCTGACGTAGTACTTCAGCCATCCAGCGGACATGCCGATGCCAGAAGCGGAAGAACCCCCATCAGCCAGTGAGGCCGTGGGGGTTCAACTCGGTGTCCGAGGGGGGACTTGAACCCCCACGCCCCGCAAGGGGCACTAGCACCTCAAGCTAGCGCGTCTGCCATTCCGCCACCCGGACAGGTGGGCCACCCTCGCGGGCGCCGTGGGCAAGCATAACGGAGCCCGACGGCGACCCGGGACAGGCCCCGGTGGCACCATCGTCGGCATGTCCGAGACCACGCCCCAGCCCCTCGTCACCGCCCAGGCCGAGGTCGCGGACCTGCTGTCCGACCTCATCCGGATCGACACCACGAACACCGGCTCAACCGCGACGAGCGCGGGGGAGCGGGCCGCCGCCGAGTGGGTGGCCGGCAAGCTCGACGAGGTCGGCATCAGCAGCGTCATCCACGAGTCCGAACCCGGCCGCGCGAGCCTGGTCGCCCGGATCGAGGGCGCGAACCGCGACCGGCCGGCGCTGCTGGTGCACGGCCACCTCGACGTCGTCCCGGCCGACCCGTCCGAGTGGAGCGTCCACCCGTTCAGCGGCGAGCAGCGCGACGGCTACGTGTGGGGCCGCGGCGCCGTCGACATGAAGGACATGGACGCGATGACCCTCGCGCTCGTCCGCGACTGGGCCCGCACCGGGGTCAAGCCCGACCGCGACATCGTCCTGGCCTTCGTCGCCGACGAGGAGGCCGGCGGCCGGCACGGCGCGCACTTCATGGTCGACCACCACGCCGACCTCTTCGAGGGCTGCACCGAGGCGATCAGCGAGGTCGGCGGCTTCAGCATCACCGTCCGCGACGACCTCCGCCTGTACCTCGTCCAGACCGCCGAGAAGGGCCTGGCCTGGATGAAGCTCACCGCCCAGGGCCGCCCCGGCCACGGCTCCTTCGTGCACGACGACAACGCGGTCACCCGGCTGGCCCAGGCGGTCTCCCGGATCGGCTCCAGCCGGCTCCCCACCGTGGTGACCCCGCCGATGAAGCAGTTCCTCGCCGAGGTCGGCGCCGCCTACGGCGTCGAGATCGACCCGGACAAGCCCGATGAGGCCCTGGCCCGGCTGGGCAGCATCAGCCGGATGATCGGCGCGGCACTGCGCAACACCGCCAACCCGACCATGCTCGACGCCGGCTACAAGGCCAACGTCATCCCCGGCACCGCCAGCGCGACCATCGACGGCCGCTTCCTCTACGGCCAGGAGGCCGAGTTCGAGGCCCAGCTCGACGAGCTGATCGGCGAGGGCGTCACCCGCGAGTGGATCACCTACGACCAGGCCGTGGAGACGACGTTCGACGGCCCGTCGGTCGACCTGATGGTCCAGGCGCTGCAGGCCGAGGACCCGGGCGCCCGCGCCGTCCCGTTCACCATGAGCGGTGGCACCGACGCCAAGAGCTTCGAGACCCTCGGCATGCGCTGCTTCGGCTTCTCCCCGCTCAAGCTCCCCGCCGACCTGGACTTCGCCTCGCTGTTCCACGGCATCGACGAGCGGATCGCGGTCGACTCGCTGCACTTCGGCATCCGGGTGCTCGACCGGTTCCTGCGCGGGGCCTGACCGGCGCAGGCATGATGCCGGGATGACCGCGATCACCCCGGGCAGCGTCGCCCTGATCACCGGCGGCACCGGCGGGCTGGGCCGCGCCCTCGCCGCCCTGCTGCGCCGGCAGGGGGCGACCGTGGTGCTGGCCGACCTCGACGGCCTGCGCGCCCGGCAGACCGCCGCCGACCTGGGCGCGGCCTTCCTGCCGCTGGACGTCACCGACCGGGCGGCCAACGCCGCCGTCGTCACCCAGGTGGAGGCCGACCACGGTCGGCTGGACGCCGTCTTCCTCAACGCCGGCATCGCCGGCTCCGGGCAGCAGCCGCTGGACGTCGACGACCTGCTGCGCGTGGTCGACGTCGACCTGCTGGGCGTCGTCTACGGCACCGAGGCCGCGTTGCCGGCGCTGCGCCGCGCCGGCGGGGGATCGATCGTGGTCACCGCGTCCCTGGCCGGCCTCGCCCCACAGGCCACCGACCCCGGCTACAGCATCGCCAAGGCCGGTGCGGTGGCGTTCGTCCGCTCGCTGGCGCCCCGGCTGGTGGACGACGGCATCACCCTGTCCGCCGTCTGCCCCGGGTTCGCCGACACCGCGATCATCGACCCGCTGCGCGAGGCGTTCGCCGCCGTCGACTTCCCGGTGCTCGACGCCGATGAGGTCGCCGATGCGATGCTCAGCGCCTGGACCGCCGGGCAGGCCGGAGCCGCGTACGTCGTCCAGCCCGGCGTCGGTGCCGTCCCGTTCCGCTTCCCGGGGGTGCCCAGCGCGAAGACCGCCGACGGGCAGACCGCGACACTGCCCACCGGACTGGTGCCGCCCGGCGGGTCCTGAGGTCGGTCAGTCGCCCACGCGCACGGCCAACACCGCGACGTCGTCGTCCAGCCGGCCGGACATCCCGGTGACCAGTGCGTCGCAGAGCTGCTCGAGCGGCTGGTCGGCGAGGCGGCCCAGCTCCGCGACCAGCCAGTCGGTGCCGGCGTCCAGCGGAGCGTCGCGCCGCTCGATCAGGCCGTCGGTGTACAGGACGACGGTGTCACCGGCCGACAGCACGGCGCTGTGGTCGGTGCGGGGAACGTCGACGGTCAGCCCGAGCAGCAGGTCGGCCGGCCGGTCGAGCAGCTCGACGTGCCCGGCGGCGGTCACCCGCACCGGCGGTGGGTGCCCGGCGTTCGACCAGCGCAGCAGCCTCCCGGTCGATCCGGGCGACGGGCTGGCCGTGGCGGTCACCGCGGTGACCAGGGTGTCCAGCTCCAGCCGGTCGAGCGCGCCGTCCAGTGCGCCGAGCACCGCTGCCGGTGACGTGCCATCCGGTGCGCCGGAGACGGTCAGCGCGATGCCCCGCAGCACGCCGCGCGCCTGGGCCATGGTCGCCGCGGCGGCGACGTCGTGCCCGGCCACGTCGCCGATCACCAGCATGGTGGCGCCGTCCGGGAGGGTGAAGGCGTCGTACCAGTCGCCGCCGACCTGCGCGTTCTTCACCGCGGGCAGATAGCGGACGGCGATCTGCAGGCCCGGCACGGCAGGTGGATCGGTCAGCAGGGCCCGTTGCAGGGACTCAGCGAGCTCGACGGCGGCGCGGGACTCGGCCGCTTCGGCGCTGAGCCGGGTGAGCAGCGCTTCCCGGCGCAGCCGCAGCGTCACGGTGCCCATCGCGAGCACGCCACCCGCCACGATCGCCGCCAGCCGGACGAGCATCGCCGGCAGCGTGTCCGGCTGGTACTGGTCCTCGTCCAGACCGAGCGCCAGGCCGACGACGAGGGCGGCCACCCCGTAGCCGGCGGTGGCGCGGCGGCCCAGGATGGTGGCGGCGGTGAGCGGCGCGATGCAGACCAGCCCGAGGATGATCTGCCCCTGGCTCAGCGCCAACTGGGCCACGGCGAACCCCACCAGGATGCCCAGGGGCAGCACGTGCCGCCGGGCCATTCCCCGATCCACCTGCGTCCGCCTCTCGTCGTGGGGTCCGCAGCCACGGATCGTGACCCTTGGTGGACTGTGCGCACTCTAGCCAGCCCACCCGGGTGACCCGGGTCACTGCGCGCCTGGCAGGGTCGGGGGATGCGTGCCTGGCGAGTCCACGCCCTCGGTGACCCGTCCGAGGTGCTCTCCCTCGACGACGTCGAGCCGCCCGTGCCCGAGAACGGGCAGCTGCTGGTGCGGGTGCGCGCCGCCGGCCTCAACTTCCCCGACGTGCTGATGGTCCGAGGGGAGTACCAGGAGCGGCCCCCGCTGCCGTTCGTCCCCGGCGTCGAGCTGTGCGGGGAGGTGGTCGGCAGTGGGCAGCGGGTGCTCGGCTCACCGGTCGGCGGACCGGGGGCCTTCGCCGAGTACGCGCTGATGGACGCCGCCGCGGCCTGGCCGGTGCCCGACGCCATGCCCGACGAGCAGGCCGCCGCACTGCACCTGACGTACCAGACCGGGCACGTCGGGCTGCACCGCCGGGCGCACCTGCAGGCGGGGGAGTGGCTGCTCGTGCACGCCGGAGCGGGCGGGGTGGGGTCGGCGGCGATCCAGCTCGGCAAGGCCGCCGGCGCCCGGGTGATCGCCACCGCCGGCGGACCGCGGAAGACCGAGGCGTGCACCCGGCTGGGCGCCGACCACGTCATCGACTACACCGACGAGGACGTCGTCGCCCGGGTCAAGGAGCTCACCGGTGGCCACGGCGCCGACGTCGTCTACGACCCGGTGGGCGGTGACGTCTTCGACGCATCCCGGAAGTGCGTGGCCTTCGAGGGACGGATCGTGGTCGTGGGGTTCACCAGCGGCCGCATCCCGCAGGCGCCGGCCAACCACGTGCTGGTGAAGAACTACAGCGTGGTGGGGCTGCACTGGGGGCTCTACCGGCGGCACGACCCGGCGTTGATCGGCACCGTGCACGAGGAGTTGTGCCGGCTCTTCACCGCCGGTGCGATCTCGCCGCTGGTCGGTGACGTCCGCCCGCTCGACGAGTTGCCGCAGGCGATGGCCGCGATCGCCGACCGCGCCACCGTCGGCAAGGTCGTGCTGGTGCCCTGAACGCCGCTCGCGGGTCCGGCCTCAGATCATCGGGCGGGGGAGGTACGACAGTCGCATCCGCCGGCGCATGATGATCTTCCGGGTGCCGTCGGCGTGCAGCTGCAGCCGGGCCAGCTCCCACCCGCCGGTGTCGGACTGGAGGCTCATCAGTTGCGCGGCGGCCGAGCGCGAGGTGCCCGGCGGGATGCGCAGCGGGGCGTACTCGTACTCGGCGGCTGCTGACACCCGACCGATTGTGCCCGTCGTTGGGCCCGTGGTCATGTGGGCGTCACCACCGGTCCACCGGCCGGGGTGTGAGGCCGCGTGGTGCCGGGCAGGGGAGACGGCGGGTCCGGCACCACGCCGGGCCCCCTGAACGGGAAGGAGACGGCCGTGACCGAGCCGAACGCGACCGAGGCCGACCGCCAGGAGCAGGAGCAGGCCGTGGGATCCGGCGGACCCGAGCTCGCCGACGAGGTCGGCCCCGTGGGCGACGGCGTCCCGGAGGCCGACGCCATCGAGCAGCGCCTGACCGCAGTGCCCGGGGGTGGGACCACCTACCGGGGCGCGGCCGTCGAGGCCGACGAGTACGACGTCCTCGAGCAGCAGGCGTCGGTGCCCGACGACGACGACGAGCTCCGCACCTGACGGTCGTCGGGGACCGACGAGCTCCCGGCGCGCCGCGCTGACCTGCGGAGTCGATCACCGTCGGCCATGATCACGATCGTGACCGCCGGCGTGATCATCGTGCTGCTGCTGGTCGGGCTGCCGTTGCTCGCCTGGTGGCTGGGCAGCCGCGACTTCTGGAGCCGCCTGCGGCCGCGTCGGGACGACGACGTGTGGGGCGACGTGGTGCGGACCCATCGGCTCCGCCCGGCCGAGATCGTCGAGGTCCAACGGGCGGTCACGTGGGGCCGTGAGCTGTCCGACCAGCGGTTGCGGGTGGCCGCCGTCGACTGGGCCACCCGGGCGAGGGACTGGCGGGTCCCGCCGAGCCGTCACGCCCGGCTGCTCCTGCTGCTGGTCGTGCTCTGGTTCGTCGGCCAGCTGGTGTCGCTGGTGGTCGCGCTGGTGCAGGGCCGCTGGGGAGATGCGCTGGTGCCGGCGCTCCTGCTGGCCGCCGGGGTGGTGCCGCTGGTCTGGTTCCGGCGCGGGACCAGGCGCGCGATCGAGCTGAACAGCCGGCCGGCGCGGTGACCGCCTGGGTGGCCGTGCGCGCGGGCCGCCGGCAGCACCGGCCGGCGGCCCGCCGCCCGTGGATCAGCGGGAGTAGTACTCCACGACCAGCTGCTCTTCGCAGATCACCGGCACCTCGGAGCGCTGCGGCCGGCGGGCGACCACGCACCGCAGCTGGCTCAGCGACACCTCGAGGTACTTCGGGGCCTCCGCGTGCGCCCCGGATGCGGCCACCTGGAACGGCGCCTTCTCCCGGCTGCGCTCGGCGATCTCCACGACGTCGTAGGGCTGCACCTGGTAACTCGGCCGGTCGACCCGCTGCCCATTTACCGTCACGTGCTGGTGGCTGACCACCTGGCGCGCCTGGTAGATGGTCCGGGCGAAGCCGGCCCGGAGCACCGTCGCGTCCAGGCGCGACTCCAGGTCGATGATCAGCTCCTCGCCGGTCTTGCCGCCGGTGCGCTTGGCCCGGTCGAAGGCGCGGCGCAGCTGCGTCTCGCTGATGTCGTACTGGGCGCGCAGCCGCTGCTTCTCCAGCAGCCGCGTCTTGTAGTCGCTGGTGTTCTTGCGCTTCCGCCCGTGCTCGCCCGGCGGATAGGGGCGCCGCTCGAAGTAGCGCACGTCCTTCGGGGTGAGCGGGATGCCCAGCGCACGGCTGCGCCGGACCTTGGGGCGAGACTGGTTCACACGGACCTCCAGGTTCGGTTAGGCTCACCTTACCCCGACGATGGATCGGGTCGAGCCCGGAGTGACCGATGACGCGATCGACCCGCCCTGCCGCCCCGGTTCCGCCCGCGGAGCCGGTCCGGCCCTCCGCCGCCGAACGCGCCCGCACGGTCGCGGCCCGCCCCGCGGCCGCGGTCTGCGCCGCCGGCATCGACGGCAGCCGGGTGCTCGCCCACACCGTCACCGCCGACGGTCGGGTGCTGCTCGTCGTCCCGACCGGCGGCGAGGTGTGCACCGCGGTCACGCACTGCGCCGACGGCGACCTGGCCGCGCTGCTGCTGGTCACCGACCACGCGCCGGTCCCGCTGCGCGACCCGGTCCGAGGGCAGGTCTGGCTCTCCGGCTGGCTGACCGCGCTGACGGGGGAGGCGGCGCTCGAGGCGGCGCTCGCCTTCGCCGAGGTGGCGCCGGTCGCGGCGCTGCTGGACGTCGGCCGGGGTGCGACCCTGCTCGCGCTGGAGCTGGCCGAGGTCGTGCTGGGGGAGAGCGACGCCGTCCTGGAGATCGACCCGGCGGACTTCCTGGCCGCCGAGCCCGATCCGCTGGTGGAGGTGGACGAGGACGCGCTGCGGCACCTGGCGGAGTCGCACCCCGAGGAGCTGGCGCTGCTGAGTTCGCGGATCCCGTCCGCGTGGCTGGGCCGGGGCGCCCAGGTCCGGCCGCTGGGGCTGGACCGGTGGGGCTTCCGGCTGCGGATCGAGCGGCCGAGGGGCTGCTGCCAGGACGTGCGCATCCCCTTCGCAGACCCGGTCACCTCGGTCGAGGACCTCGGCCCGGCGATCCACCGGCTGATGTGTGCCGCACGGGGCGGCTGCCCGGGGCACTGACCGGCGGTCAGCGCCCCGGACCGGGGGTCAGTGCCGGGCGGAGTTCCGGCTGCCGGTGATGCTCTCGGCAGTGCCGATGAGCAGGACGGCGGCCACGATCGCGACGATCGAGCCGATGATGTTCAGCTCGCCGAAGTCACCGGTGCCGAGCGCCACGGCGACGACGCCGCCGATCAGCGAGCCGACGACGCCGAGGCCCAGGGTGGCCAGGATGCTGAGGTTCTGCTTGCCGGGCTTGATCAGCCGCGCGAGAGCGCCGACGACCAGACCGAAGACGAGGAAACTGATGATGCCCATGGGCGGATCGGTGCCCAGCATGATCACCCGGGCAAACGTGCAGTGATCAACTCCCCAGATCCGCCAGCAGCTGGGCCAGCCGGGTGCGCCGCGGCCGGACGTCGACCTCCCGCACCGCCCGGGCCAGCGCCGCGCCGCTCGCGTGCACGATCGACAGGTGCTTCTGCGCCCGGGTGAGCGCGGTGTAGACCAGCGGCCGGGACAGCATGCCGCCTGCCTCCGGCGGCAGCACGACGACCACCCCCGGCCACTCCGAGCCCTGGGCGCGGTGCACGGTGATCGCCCAGCCGTGCCGCAGGTCGGGGAGTGCGTTGCCGGTGACGGTGACCGGCCCCGAGCTGAAGTCGACCGTCAGCGACCCCTCGCCGGTGCCGGTGACCACGCCGACCTCGCCGTTGGCGAACCCGATGGGCTCCAGGTCCAGGTGGTTGGCGGTGGCCACCACCCGATCGCCGACGTCGAAGCCCCACACCGTCCCGTCGCCCGGGTTGAGCTCCGCCTTCAGCGCCTTGTTCAGCTCGATCGTGCCGGCCGGGCCACGGTGCACCGGGGTGACCACCTGCACCGTCGCCGGGTCGATGCCCAGCGCCCGGGGGATGGAGTCGGTGACCAGCTGCACCACCCGCTTGGCCGCCTCGGCACTGCCGACGGCCGGGACGATGACGACCTCCCGGTCGGGGGACTCGACCTGGGTGAGCTCGCCGGCCCGCACGCCGGTGGCCAGCCGGGCGATCGCGCCGCCGGCGGCCTGCCGGTGCAGCGTGGTCAGCTCGGTCACCGGGACGGCGCCGGAGTCGATCAGGTCGCCCAGCACGTGCCCGGGGCCGATGGAGGGCAGCTGCGCGGGGTCACCGACCAACAGCAGGTGCGTGCCGTCGGCGCAGGCCTCCAGCAGCGAGGCGGTCAGTTCGACGTCGAGCATGGAGGCCTCGTCGACCACCACCACGTCGGCGTCCAGCGGCCACTCCTCGTTGCGGGAGAACCCGCCGGTCATGCCCTGGGCGCCGAGCAGCCGGTGCACCGTGACCGCGGGGTGGTCGGTGAGCTCCTCCAGCCGCTTGGCCGCCCGCCCGGTGGGCGCGGCGAGCGCCACCTCGGTGCCCTTGCTCTGCAGCAGCTGCACCAGCGAGGCGACCGTGCGGCTCTTCCCGGTGCCCGGTCCACCGGTCAGCAGCGAGAACCCGGCACCGAGCACCTGCGCGACCGCCGCCTGCTGCGCGGGGTCCAGCCCCTTGGCCACCGAGCGCACCGACGCCGGGTCGGCGATCCGCTCCGCGGTGGCCATCAGCCGGTGCACGTTCTCCGCCACCGCCTCCTCGGCCATCCCGAACCGGGCCAGGGACAGGGTGCGCAGCGCCGGGTCGGGTTCGGGCAGCTCGTCGTCCGGGCCGAGCGCGTCCTCGTCGAACTCGGGCTCAGGGGGTTCGTGCTCGAGCACCTCACCGGACTCCACCGCCGCGACGATCGCCGCGGCGGGGTCGCCGATGCCCTCGGCGCGCAGCGCGGCGACCACCAGGTCGGCCGGCAGCACGGTGTGCCCGTCGCGGGTGGCGGTGCGCAGCGTGAGCCCGACGATCGCCCGGCCGCGGCGGGCGTCCTGCCGGTCGGCGCCCTTGAGCACCGCGATGGCCAGCCGGTCGGCGTCGCCCAGGGACACCCCGGACAGGCCCAGCAGTGCCCACGGGTCGTCGCGGAGCCGGCGGGCGGCGTCCGGCCCGAGCGCGTCGGCCACCCCGGCGGCGAGCTTGGCCTCCAGCCCGGCGCCGACCAGCAGCCCCACCACCTCGTAGGTGGGCGCGGAGGCGAGGAAGGAGGAGAACAGCCGCTCGGCGCGCTGGCGCCCCACGCGGGGGAGCTTCAGCAGCCGGTCGGCGGTGACGTCGTCGGGCCGGGTGATGCCGGCGGCGGGCAGGTCGGCGGCGGTCCGCTTGCCGAGACCGGGCCACAGGCCGGCGGCGCAGAAGGCGGCGAAGACCGGGTCGCCGCCGGCGGGGGGAGGGGTGCTCACGTCGGTCAGTGCTCCAGGCGGCGCTCGGGATAGGAGAAGTGCGGCGAGGAGACGTCGTCCAGCGCCGTGACGATCGCCGGGGGGAGGCGGACGCCGTCGGTGTCCAGCACCTCCTGCAGCTGCTGGGCGGTGCGCGCCCCCACGACCGGGGCGACGACGCCGGGGCGGTCGCGCAGCCAGGCCAGCGCCACGCCCACGGGGGTGGTGCCCAGCCCCTCGGCCGCGGTGATCACGGCCTGCACCACGCGGTCGGCGTGCGCCGAGCGCAGCTGGTCGATGAAGCCCTGCCACTGCGGGGACGCCCCGCGGGAGTCCTCCGGCGTGGCGTGCCGGTACTTGCCGGTGAGCAGTCCCCGGCCCAGCGGCGACCAGGGCAGGATGCCCAGCCCGAGCGCCTCGGCCGCCGGTGCGACCTCGCGTTCGATGCCGCGCTGCAGCAGCGAGTACTCGACCTGGGTGCTCACGATCGGGGTGCGGCCGGGCCAGGCGCGCTGCCAGGTGGCGGCCTGCGCGGTCTGCCAGCCGGTGTAGTTGCTGATCCCGACGTAACGGGCCCGCCCGGAGGCGACCGCCGCGTCACAGGCGGCCAGCGTCTCCTCCAGCGGCGTGGCGTCGTCCCAGTCGTGCAGCTGCCAGAGGTCGACGTGGTCGAGCCCGAGCCGCCCCAGCGAGGCGTCCAGCGCGGCCAGCAGGTGCCCGCGGGAACCCCCGCGGCCCATCGGGCCGGTGCCGGTGCGGCCGACGGCCTTGGTGGCGACCAGCACGTCGCCCCGGGGGACGACGTCGGCCAGCAGCCGGCCGAGGGTGCGCTCGCTGTCGCCCTGCCCGTAGACGTCCGCGGTGTCGACCAGCGAGCCGCCGGCGTCGACGAAGGCGGTCAGCTGCATCGCCGCCTCGTCCTCGTCGGTGTCCCGGCCCCACGTCATGGTGCCCAGGCCCAGCCGGGAGACGACCAGCCCGCTTCGTCCGAGCGCGCGCTGTTCCACGACCGGTCAACCTACCGGCGACCCGGGCGCCGGCCCCGGATCGCCGGGACACCGGGAGGTCGCCCCGGCCGGCACGGTCACGGGCCCTAAGGTGTGCTGCCGTGCCCACGACCGTCCCGCCCCGTCCCGACCGCCCGGCCCGGGAGTTCTGACCGTGGGGTGGATCGAGGCCGTCGTCCTGGGGCTGGTGCAGGGGCTCACCGAGTTCCTGCCCATCTCCTCCAGCGCGCACCTGCGCGTGGTGGGGGAGGCCTTCGGCTGGGACGACCCGGGTGCCGCGTTCACCGCGATCACCCAGATCGGCACCGAGGTCGCGGTGCTGCTGTACTACCGGCGCAAGATCGGCCAGATCGTCATCACCTGGGTGAAGGCTCTGTGGACCCCGGCGCTCCGCAGCGACCCGGACGCCCGGATGGGCTGGCTGATCATCGTCGGCAGCATCCCGATCGTCGTCCTCGGGCTGCTGTTCCAGGACACGATCGAGACCACGCTGCGCGACCTGCGGATCGTCGCCGTCGCGCTGGTCGCCTTCTCGCTGGTCCTCTACTGGGCCGACCGGGTCGGCCGCACCGAGCGGGAGCTGCCCGACCTCACCGTCAAGCACGGCCTGCTGTACGGCCTGGCCCAGGCGATGGCGCTCATCCCCGGGGTGTCCCGGTCCGGGGGGACGATCACCATGGGCCGATTCCTCGGCTACTCCCGGACGGCCGCCGCCGACTACTCCTTCCTGCTCGCTGTGCCGGCGGTGCTCGGCGCGGGCGTCTTCCAGACCTACGAGGCGCTGACCGGCGACATCGCCGGCGAGGTCGCCTGGGGCCCGACCGTCCTGGCCACGGTGATCGCGTTCGGCGTGGGGCTGACGGTCATCACCTGGCTGCTGCGCTACCTGAAGCGGGGCAGCTTCACCCCGTTCGTCGTCTACCGCATCGTGCTCGGCCTGCTGATGCTCGCGCTGGTCGGCGCCGGGGTGCTCGACCCGACCTGAACGGGGGCGGAGGACCCCCGTCACTCGCTTGCTCGCGGCGGGGCCCTGCACGGGGGCCATAGGCTGGGCCGGTGACCACGCTGATCCTGCTGCGGCACGGACGCACGACGGCCAACACCTCGGGCGTGCTGGCCGGCTGGACCCCCGGCGTGCGGCTGGACGAGTCCGGCGAGGCGCAGGTCCGGGCGGTCGCCGGGCGGCTCGCCGGCGTGCCGCTGGCCGCCGTCGTCAGCAGCCCGCTGGAGCGCTGCCAGCAGACCGCCGGCGCCGTCGTCGAGGGGCGCGAGCTGGAGGTGCAGACCGACGACCGGTTCGGCGAGGCCCGCTACGGCGACTGGACCGGCCGGCCGATCAAGGAGCTGACCAAGGACCCGCTGTGGAAGGTCGTGCAGCAGCACCCCTCCGCCGCGGTCTTCCCCGGACCCGAGGGGGAGGGGCTGGCGCAGACCCAGGCCCGCGCGGTCGCCGCCGTCCGGGAGTGGAACGCGAAGCTCGGTCCCGACGCGGTGTGGCTGGCCTGCAGCCACGGCGACGTGATCAAGGCGGTGCTCGCCGACGCGTTCGGCATGCACCTGGACTCCTTCCAGCGGATCGTCGTCGACCCCGCGTCGATCTCGGTGGTCACCTACACCGACACCCGGCCGTTCGTCGCCCGGGTCAACGACACCGGCGGCGACGTCTCGGCGCTGATCCCCCCGAAGAAGCGGCGCGGACGGCGGAAGGCGTCCTCCGACGCGGTCGTCGGCGGCGGCGCGGGCGCGGGCCACGCCTGAGCGAGCCGCGTAACCTGATCGGCGTGCCACGTCAGGTCTTCCTCTTCGACCGTCCCACCCGGTTCGTCGCCGGCACGGTGGGCCAGCCCGGCGACCGCACCTTCTACCTGCAGGCCTCCGACGAGGCCGGCCGCACGGTCAGCGTGGCGCTGGAGAAGACGCAGGTCCAGGTGCTCGCCGACCGGATGAGCGAGCTGCTCGACGAGATCGCCACCCGGGCCACCGTCGTCGTCCCGCCCGAGGCCGACCCCGACGACCTGGAGCCGCTCACCGCGCCGGTCGACGAGGAGTTCCGGGTCGCCGCGATGGGGCTGGCCTGGGACGGCGAGGCCGCAGCGGTCGTCGTCGAGGCCGTCGCCGCCGGCGACGAGCCGGTCGAGGAGGACGTCATCCTCTCCGACAGCGACGAGGGCCCCGACGCGCTGCGGGTCACCATCACGCCCGCTGCCGCCCGGGCGTTCGTCGCCCGCGCCCGCCGGGTGGTCGCCGCCGGCCGGCCCTCCTGCCCGCTGTGCTCGCTGCCGCTGGACCCGGCCGGGCACGTGTGCCCCCGCCAGAACGGCTACCGCCGCTGACCGGCAGCCGGCCGCCCCGATGACCGACCCCGGCCCGCGCCCCGAGCGGGAGCCCGACGAGGACGTCGTCCTGGAGTGGGTCCCCGCCGACGAGCTCGACGACGACGGTCCCGAGGACGACGACGTCCGCACCCTGGACCCCGCCGCCTTCGACCACGGCGACCGACGCGCCCCCCACGGCCGGGCCGAGATCGACGTGCTGCTGCGCGACGGCGAGCTCGACATGGAGGGCCGGCTGCTCGACGCCAGCAACGTCACCCTCGTCGGCGCCATCCGCACCGACGCACTGGCCGCCACCTGTGTCTACAAGCCGGTGGCGGGGGAGCGGCCGCTGTGGGACTTCCCCGACGGCACGCTGGCCGGCCGGGAGATCAGCGCGCACCTGATCAGCGAGGCGACCGGCTGGTCGATCGTGCCGCCCACCGTGCTGCGCGACGGCCCGTTCGGCACCGGCATGGTGCAGCTGTGGATGGACGGCGACCCGACGGTCGACCTGGCCGAGTTCGTCCGCCGCGACGACCCCGCGCTGCGGCGGATGGCCGTCTTCGACGCGGTGGTGAACAACGCCGACCGCAAGGGCGGCCACATCATCCCGATGCGCGACGGCCACGTGTACGGCGTCGACCACGGCATCTGCTTCTCCGTCGACCCGAAGCTGCGCACCCTGCTGTGGCAGTGGGCCGGCCGGCCGATCCCGGTCGCCCACCTCGAGGTGCTGGAGCGGCTGGCCGAGCAGTTGCGCGGGGACCTGGGGGAGCAGTTGCACGAGCACCTCACCCGGCGCGAGGTGCACCGCACCCAGCAGCGGGTGGCCCAGCTGCTGCGCACCGGGCTGCACCCGCAGCCCTCCGGCGACTGGCCCGCCCTGCCCTGGCCGCCCTTCTGAGCTGTGCCCCGGGATCAGGTGAGCTGATCGTCGTTGCTCCTGGCTCACGGCGTGCGGTGAGCCAGGAGCACGCACGGTGAGCCAGGACGGGCCCAGGGACGTTGTCCGTCATCGCCCCGGCTGCCAGGGTGGGCGGGTGCCGCACCGCAGCCGCCTCGCCGTCCTGCTCATCGACCTGCCCCCGGAGCTGCACGCCCGCGGCCAGCAGTTCTGGTCCGCGGCCACCGGCCACCCGATCGAGCCCGACGCCATCGACGACGTCTGGTCCTCGCTGGGCTCCTTCGCCGACGGCTTCCACCTGGAGGTCCAGCGCACCGGCCCGGGCACGGCACCCCGCTGGCACGTCGACATCGAGACCGACGACGTCCCCGCCGAGGTCCGCCGGCTGGAGGCCCTCGGCGCGGTGCGGATCGCCGACATGGGCGGCTTCTGGCAGATGAAGGACCCCGCCGGGCTGCTGTTCTGCGTCATCGGCGTCCAGACCGGCGAGGAGTTCGAGCGGCACGCCACCACCTGGCCCTGACCCGGCCGACCCCCGTGGAGGGTGACCGGGCACCGGGCGGCCTGCGGTCGTGTCGGCGGTCGGTCTTAGGCTCCTGACGTGCTCTCCTGGCCCGCCCCGCTCCTCCCCACCCTGCCCGGGTCCGGTACCGCCCTGCGGCTGTTCGACACCGCCCGCGGCACCGTCGTCGACACCCAGCCGGGCCGGATCGCGCGGATGTACGTCTGCGGCATCACGCCCTACGACGCCACGCACCTCGGCCACGCCGCCACCTACCTCGCCTTCGACCTGGTCAACCGGGTCTGGCGGGACGCCCGGCACGGCGTCCACTACGTGCAGAACGTCACCGACGTCGACGACCCGCTGTTCGAGCGGGCCAACCGCGACGGCGAGGACTGGATCGTGCTCGGCATGCGGGAGACCGCGCTGTTCCGGGAGGACATGACCGCCCTGCGTGTGCTCCCGCCGGAGGACTACGTCGGCGCGGTCGAGTCGATCCCGCGGATCGTCGGCAAGGTCGAGGAGCTCTGGAACGCCGGGCTGGCCTACCAGCTCGACGACGGCACCGGCGACGTCTACCACGACGTCTCGCAGGCCCCCGGCTTCGGCGGGGAGTCCCACCACGACGAGGCGACGATGCTGCGGCTGTCCGCCGAGCGCGGCGGCGACCCCGAGCGCCCGGGCAAGCGCTCGCCGCTGGACCCGCTGCTGTGGCGCGGCGCCCGCGAGGGCGAGCCGTCCTGGCCCGGCCCGCGCGGCGTCACCGGGCGGCCCGGCTGGCACGTCGAGTGCGCCGCCATCGCCCTGGACACCCTCGGCATGGGCTTCGACGTCCAGGGCGGCGGCAGCGACCTGGTGTTCCCGCACCACGAGTACTCCGCGGTGCACGCCGAGGCGCTCACCGGCACCAAGCCCTTCGCCCAGGCCTACGTGCACGCGGCGATGATCGGCCTGGACGGCGAGAAGATGAGCAAGAGCCGGGGCAACCTGGTCTTCGTCTCCCGGCTGCGCGGCGACGGCGTCGACCCCATGGCGATCCGGCTGGCGCTGCTGTCCGGGCACTACCGCACCGACCGCACCTGGACGGCGGAGCTGCTGACCCGGGCGGAGGAGCGGCTGGACACCTGGCGCCGGGCCGTGGCCCAGCCCACCGGCGCCCCCGCCGGTCCGGTGCTGCGGGCGGTGCGCGAGCGCCTGGCCGACGACCTGGACAGCCCCGGAGCGATCGCCGCCGTCGACCGGTGGGCCGCCGCCACGCTCGACACCGACCGCGCCGCCGGGGAGGACGGGGCGCCGGCCGTCGTCGCCGACCTCGTCGACGCGCTGCTGGGCATCGAGCTCTGACCGTGGGCCAGCCGCTGCCGGACGCCGGGGGAGCACCGTTCCGGCTGGCCGACCGGGCGGCGCGGGAGCGCGCCGAGGAGCAGCTCGCCCCGGCTGCCGCCCGCGCGGCGGCGACCCGCGGACGCGCCCGCCCCGAGCCGGAGGACGCGCTGCGCACCGCCTTCGAGCGCGACCGCGACCGCATCCTGCACGCCAAGGCGTTCCGCCGGCTCAAGCACAAGACGCAGGTGTTCCTCCACCCCGACGGCGACCACTTCGTTACCCGGCTGACGCACACCCTGCAGGTGACCCAGGTGGCCCGCTCGCTGGCCGCGGCGCTGTCGCTGAACGAGACCCTGGCCGAGGCGATCGCGCTGGCCCACGACGTCGGGCACTCACCGTTCGGGCACATCGGCGAGGAGGCGCTGGACCCCTACGTCGCCGGCGGCTGGCACCACGCCGCGCAGGGGGTGCGCATCGTCGAGGTGCTGGAGGACCTCAACCTCACCTGGGAGGTGCGGGACGGCGTCCGGGCGCACAGCTGGAAGATCAGCCCGCCGCCGGCCACCCGCGAGGGCGAGTGCGTGCGCTACGCCGACCGGATCGGCTACCTGTCCCACGACGCGCTGGACGCCGTCCGGGCCGGGGTGCTGCGGGTGACAGACCTGCCCGCCCGCGCCCGCGCCGTCTTCGGCGACCCGGGCAGCGCCATGGTGGGCTCGATGATCGAGGCCGTGGTCGAGGGCAGCCTGTCCCCGGCGAACACCGCCGGGGCGGTGGTCATGACGCCCGACGCCCTCGAGGCGATGCACGAGCTGCGGGTCTTCATGTTCGAGCGGGTGTACGGGTCCGACACCGCGGCCGGCCAGAAGCACCTGGCCGTCGACGTGATCCGGCGGCTGGTCGACCACCACCTCGCCCACCCGGAGCTCATCCCGGCCAGCTACCGGGACACCGAGGCCGACGTGCTCACCCAGGTCGTCGACTACGTCACCGGGATGACCGACCGCTACGCCCTGGCCACCCACGACCGGCTCTTCGACGACACCGCCGCCCCGCGGATGCGCCCACTGCTCGTCGCGCCCTGACGCCCGCCCCTGGACGAGAACGGGCTGAGCGCTGCCATCCGCGGAGGACGACAGCGCTCAGCCCGTGGCTGATCTCGGATCAGTCCGCGCCCGACGAGCCCCGCCGGCGCAGTCGAAGGACCCCGTCGCTCCCCACCTCGCGCACGCTCGAGGCGGGCCCCTGCGACGGGGCCGAGGTCAGCCTGCGCCGCCGCGGCGGCGCAGGTACCTCTCGAACTCGCGGGCGATCTGGTCGCCGTTGGCCTGGGACAGGTCGGTCGCGGTCTGCCGCTCCTCGAGCGAGCGCACGTACTCCACGACCTCGTCGTCCTCGCTGGCCATCTCCGAGACGGTCGTGACCCACTCCTCGGCCTGCTGCGGCAGCACGCCCAGCGGGATGGTGAGCTCCAGGACCTCCTCGACCCGCCGCAGCAGCGCGACGGTCGCCTGCGGCGAGGGCGGCTGGGACACGTAGTGCGGCACCGCGGCCCAGAAGCTGATCGCCGGCAGGCCAGCCTGCACACAGGCGTCCTGGAACACCCCGAGGATGCCGGTCGACCCCTCGTAGCGGGAGGTCTCCAGGCCCCACTTCTCGGCGGACTCCGCGTCGTAGGCCGACCCGGTGACCGGCGTCGGGCGGGTGTGCGGCGTGTCGGCGAGCAGCGCGCCCAGCCCGATCACGGTGTGTGCGCCCAGCTCGTGGCACAGCTCGATGAGCTCCTCGCAGAAGCTGCGCCAGCGCATGTTCGGCTCGATGCCGCGGATGAGCACCACGTGCCGGTCGCTGCCCTCGGGCTTGGCCACGGAGATGCGGGTCGTCGGCCACTCGAGACGCCGGCTGACCCCGTCGACAAGGGAGACGGTCGGGCGGTTCACCTGGAAGTCGTAGTACTCCTCGGGATCCAGGGCGGCCAGCGGATCGGCGTCCCAGATCAGCTCCAGGTGCTCCACCGCCCCGGTGGCGGCGTCCCCGGCGTCGTTCCACCCCTCGAAGGCGACGACCACCACGGGGTCGTCCAGCTCGGGCAGGTCGTCTGCGGTGGACTTCGGATCGATCACTCTGACCAGCCTACGTCGGTCCGCCCGACCCGCCCGGCGACCGGCACCGGCGGTGCAGGGGGCCGGGGACACGGCGCGTGGCCTCCGTCACCACCCGGCGGCGTCGAGGTGCCATCATGGGCGGGCTGTTCGAGGACGACGAGGCACCGCCGCCCGTCGGAGTTGCCAGGGCCCTGGCGCCGGACGCGTTCGTGACCGTGACCGAACGACCTCCCCGAGGACCGCCGTGCCCGAGTTCCCCGCGCCTGGCCCCACTGTGCCCGACCGCGCCGTGCCCGACTCCGCTGTGCCCGCTGCCACCTCCCACCGCCCCGACGCCACCGCCGAGCTGACCGACCTGCTCCGGCGGCGCATCGTCGTGCTGGACGGCGCGATGGGGACGGCGATCCAGCGCGACCGGCCCTCCGAGGCCGGCTACCGCGGCGAGCGGTTCGCCGACTGGCCCACCGACGTGCAGGGCAACAACGACCTGCTGAGCATCACCGCCCCGGCGATCGTCACCGGCATCCACCGCGAGTACCTCGAGGCCGGCGCGGACCTGATCGAGACCAACACCTTCAACGCCACCCGCATCTCGCTGGGCGACTACGGCATGGCCGACCTCGCCTACGAGCTGAACCTCGCCTCCGCCCGGCTGGCCCGCGCCGCCTGCGACGAGACGACCGCGCGGACGCCGGACCGACCCCGCTACGTCGTCGGCGCCATCGGCCCGACCAGCCGGACGGCGTCCATCTCCCCGGACGTGAACGACCCGGGCGCCCGCAACGTCACCTACGACGAGCTGGTCGAGGCGTACCTGGAGCAGGCCGCCGGGCTGGTGGACGGCGGCTCCGACGTGCTGCTCGTCGAGACGGTGTTCGACACGCTCAACGCCAAGGCGGCGATCTTCGCGCTGGAGACGCTGTTCGAGCGGCACGGTCGCCGCTGGCCGGTGATGATCTCCGGCACGATCACCGACGCCTCCGGCCGGACGTTGTCCGGCCAGGTCACCGAGGCGTTCTGGCACTCGGTCCGGCACGTCGAGCCGCTGCTGGTGGGGCTCAACTGCGCGCTGGGCGCCACGGAGATGCGGCCCTACATCGCCGAGGTCGCGCGGGTCGCCGACACGTTCGTCTCCTGCTACCCGAACGCCGGGCTGCCCAACGCCTTCGGTGAGTACGACGAGGCGCCCGAGGAGACCGCCGCCGTCCTCGAGGAGTTCGCCGCCGCCGGCTTCGTGAACCTGGTCGGCGGTTGCTGCGGCACCACCCCGGCGCACATCGCGGCGATCGCCCGGGCCGTCGAGGGCAAGGCGCCGCGCACCCCGGTCGAGGTCGGCCCGGCGCTGCGGCTGTCCGGCCTGGAGCCGGTCACGGTCGACGAGCACTCGCTGTTCGTCAACGTGGGGGAGCGCACCAACATCACCGGCTCGGCCCGCTTCCGGAACCTGATCAAGGCGGGTGACTACCCGGCCGCCCTGGCCGTCGCCCGCCAGCAGGTCGAGGCCGGCGCGCAGGTCATCGACATCAACATGGACGAGGGGATGATCGACGGCGTCGAGGCGATGGACCGCTTCACCAAGCTGATCGCCGCCGAGCCGGACATCTCCCGCGTCCCGGCGATGATCGACTCCTCGAAGTGGGACGTCATCGAGGCCGGGCTCAAGAACGTCCAGGGCAAGGCGATCGTCAACTCCATCTCGATGAAGAACGGCGAGGAGGAGTTCGTCCGCGAGGCCCGGCTGTGCCGCAAGTACGGCGCCGCGGTGGTCGTCATGGCCTTCGACGAGGACGGCCAGGCCGACACCCTGGAACGCCGCAAGCAGATCTGCCGGCGCGCCTACGACCTCCTGACCGAGGAGGTCGGGTTCCCGGCCGAGGACGTCATCTTCGACCCGAACGTCTTCGCCGTCGCCACCGGCATCGAGGAGCACGCCGACTACGGGCTGGCGTTCATCGAGGCGACCCGCTGGATCAAGCAGAACCTGCCCGGCGCGCTCGTCTCCGGCGGCATCTCCAACGTCTCGTTCTCCTTCCGCGGCAACAACAAGGTCCGCGAGGCGATCCACGCCGTCTTCCTGTACCACGCCATCCGGGCCGGCCTGGACATGGCGATCGTCAACGCCGGGCAGCTTGAGGTCTACGACGAGGTCCCCGAGCTGCTGCGCGAGCGGATCGAGGACGTCGTCCTCAACCGCCGCCCGGACAGCACCGAGCGGCTGCTGGAGATCGCCGCGGACTTCGCCGGGGACGGCTCGGTGCAGGAGGTCGCCTCCGAGGAGTGGCGATCGCTGCCGGTGGCCGAGCGGATCACCCACGCGCTGGTCAAGGGCATCGACGCCTTCGTCGAGGACGACACCGAGGAGCTGCGCCAGGAGATCCGCGCCCGCGGCGGCCGGCCGATCGAGGTGATCGAGGGTCCGCTGATGGACGGCATGAACGTCGTCGGCGACCTGTTCGGCGCCGGCAAGATGTTCCTGCCGCAGGTGGTCAAGTCCGCGCGGGTGATGAAGAAGGCCGTCGCCCACCTGATCCCGTTCATCGAGGCGGAGAAGCAGCCCGGAGACGTCGAGCGCAGCAACGGCACGGTCGTCATGGCCACCGTGAAGGGCGACGTCCACGACATCGGCAAGAACATCGTCGGCGTCGTCCTGCAGTGCAACAACTACGACGTCGTCGACCTCGGCGTCATGGTGCCCGGGCAGCAGGTGCTGGACGCCGCCAAGGAGCACGGCGCCGACGTCATCGGCGTCTCCGGGCTGATCACGCCGTCGCTGGAGGAGATGGTGAACCTGGCGTCGGAGATGGAGCGCCAGGGCTTCGACATCCCGCTGCTCATCGGCGGCGCCACCACCTCCCGCGCGCACACCGCGGTCAAGGTGGCCGAGCGCTACCACGGCCCGGTGATCTGGGTGAAGGACGCCTCGCGGTCGGTGCCGGTGGTGGCGGCGCTGCTGTCCGACGAGCAGCGCCCGGCGCTGCTGGCCGAGACCGCCGCCGACTACGCGGCGCTGCGCGAGCGGCACGCCGCCCGGACCGACACCCGTGCGCTGCTGCCGCTGGCGGTGGCCCGGCAGGCCGCCACGCCGATCGACTGGTCTGCCTACACCCCGCCGCAGCCGCGGATGCTGCAGTCGGGGAGCGGTTCCGGGTTCGTCCGGCACTTCGCCGACTACCCGCTGGCCGAGCTGCGCGCCTACATCGACTGGCAGCCGTTCTTCAACGCGTGGGAGATGCGCGGCCGGTTCCCCGACATCCTGCACAACCCCACCACCGCCGACGCCGCCCGCCGGCTGTACGCCGACGCACAGGAGATGCTCGACCGGATCGTCGACGAGCGGTGGCTGCGCGCCAACGGGGTGTTCGGGCTGTTCCCGGCCAACCAGGTGGAGGGCGAGGACATCGCCGTCTACACCGACGGGTCGCGCAGCGCCGTCCGCGCCACGCTGCACCAGCTGCGCCAGCAGACCGAGGGCCGGGACGGCGCGCCGCGGAAGTCGCTGGCCGACTTCGTCGCACCGGCCGGGACCGGGCTGGCCGACCACGTCGGCGCCTTCGCCGTCACCGCCGGACTGGGCGCCGCGGAGCGGGTGGCGGCGTTCAAGGCGGCCAACGACGACTACAGCGCGATCATGCTGGAGGCGCTGGCCGACCGGCTGGCCGAGGCGTTCGCCGAGCGGCTGCACCAGCGGGTGCGCACCGAGTTCTGGGGCTACGCGCCCGAGGAGGGCCTGGACAACGAGGCGCTGATCGCCGAGCGGTACCGGGGCATCCGACCGGCGCCGGGCTACCCCGCCTGCCCGGAGCACACCGAGAAGCAGACGATCTGGGAGCTGCTCGACGTGGCAGCCACCACCGGTGTCCAGCTGACCGAGAGCATGGCCATGTGGCCGGGCGCCTCGGTCAGCGGCCTGTACTTCTCCCACCCCGAGTCGCGGTACTTCGTGCTGGGCCGGGTGGGCCGGGACCAGGTCGAGGACTATGCCCGGCGCAAGGGCTGGGCGGTGGACGAGGCCGAGCGGTGGCTGTCGCCGAACCTCGGCTACCGGACGGTGGACGAATGAAGGGCCCTGGTGCCCCCCACCACCCGCAAGCTCGTGGCGGGCCCCTGCACCAGGGCCGCTCCAGCACCTTGCGAGCAGTGCTGTTCGACATGGACGGCACGCTGGTCGAGACCGAGGAGCTCTGGGGCGAGGCGATGGCCGCGCTCGCCGCCGAGCTGGGCGGGGTCTTCTCCGCCGCCGGCCGGGCGCGGACCGTGGGCACCAGCATGCGCGTGGCGATGGGCATCCTCCACGCCGACCTCGGGGTCCAGCGCAGCGCCGAGCAGCTGGCGGCGGACGCCCGCTGGGTCGAGGACGAGACCGCCCGGCTGATGGGCGTCCGGGGCATCCCCTGGCGTCCGGGGGCGCGCGAGCTGCTCGCCGAGGTGCGGGCGGCCGGGCTGGCGACGGCGCTGGTCACCACCACCCCGCGCCGGGTGGCCGCGCTCGTGCTCGACCGGATCGCCGAGGACCTCGGTGGATCTCCGTTCGACGTCACCGTGTGCGGCGACGAGGTGCCGGCCCGCAAACCCGACCCCGCGCCCTACCACCAGGCGATGGCGGCGCTCGGAGTGACCGCCGACCAGGTGGTGGTCATCGAGGACTCGGAGGTGGGCGCCACCGCGGGGCTCGCCGCCGGCGCCGCGGTGCTCGGCATCCCGTCGTTGCAGTCACTGAACCCACGCAACGGCCTCACCCTGAGGTCGAGCTTGACCGGCCTGTCGCTGGTGGAGCTGGACGCACTCGTCGGTCCGCGCCAACCGGCCTGATCCGTGGGCAGGGACGCCGCCCTCAGCGCTGCCCGAGAGCACCGGGAGGCATGGGCCCGCGGGTGGCGAGGGGAACTCGGCTTCGCATTGGTCCTGTTGCACGACCTGCAGTCCACGAGGAGCTGCGACCGTTGAACGCCGGTGGCCCGGAACCCGCCATGTCCTGGGCCGCTGACGTACACGTCAGTGGCCCGGGGAGTCAGACCGGGCTGACCGGCAGGGTCGTGCGCCAGCCTGCGGCCGCGGCCGCCTCGACCGGGAACGGCGGGGGAGTGCCGCCGAAGGCCGGGCACAGCGCCTGGTGGTCGCACCAGTTGCACAGCCGGCTCTTGTTGGCCCGGAAGTCGCCGGTGGCCACGGCGCGCTCGATCGCCGACCAGATGGCCTGCAGGGTCCGCTCGAACCGGACCAGCTCCGCCTCGTCGGGGGCGTAGGTGAGCGCGTCGCCGTCCTTGAGGTACAGCAGCTTCAGCTGAGCGGCGACCACGCCCCGGGTACGCCACAGCACGAGTGCGTAGAACTTCATCTGGAACAGCGCCTTGGCCTCGAAGGCCTCCCGCGGCACCCCACCGGTCTTGTAGTCGACCACGCGCAGCGCCCCGGTCGGGGCGACGTCCAGCCGGTCGACGTACCCCCGCAGCAGCAGCCCGTCGGGCAGGGTGACCTCGACCAGCTCCTCCCGGCCGTGCGGCTGGATGCGGGTCGGGTCCTCCAGCCGGAAGTAGGTCTCCACCAGTTCACCGGCCGAGTCCAGCCACGCCTCGAGGCTCTCCGCCGCGGGCGCGCCCTCCTCGGGCGCCTCGAACAGCTCGACGACGCCCGGCTCGTCGCGCAGCTCTGCCCAGGCCGGCTCGACCAGCGTGCGGGCGGCCTCGACGGTGCGCTGCGCGGGCGGGAGGTCGTAGAGCTTCTCCAGCACCGCGTGCACCAGGGTGCCCCGCACCGCCGCCCGCGACTTCTTCTCCGGCAGCCGGTCGATGGTGCGGAACCGGTAGAGCAGCGGGCAGGACTTGAAGTCCGCGGCGCGGGACGGGGACAGCGACGGGCGCCGGGGCGTGGCGTCGGCCGCCGTCGTCCGTTCCGCCGGGGACTCGGGGCCCGGCCCGGTCGCGGACTGGTCCGTCTCCACCGTCACGGTCATGGCAGCGAGGCTAGGTCGCCCCTCCGACAGTTCCGAGCGTCCGCGCCGCAGGTCACACAGATCGGCGTCCGTACCCTCGCCTCCCGTGAGCGCAGAGCAGGAGCACCCGCTGGAACTGGCCCCGGAGACCCCGGCGGAGGCGCCGACCGCGGGCTCCGCCGTCGGCGAGGCGCTCGCCGAGGCGCCGCTGGAGCCGGTCGTCGCCGGCGAGGTCCCGCCGGTGGAGCCGGTGGAGGGGGCCTTCCGGGTGGGGGACCGGGTGCAGCTCACCGACCCCAAGGGCCGGCACCACACCGTCGTCCTGGAGCCGGGCAAGGAGTTCCACACCCACCGGGGCGCGATCAGCCACGACGACCTGATCGGCGCGCCGGAGGGCTCGGTGGTGCACTCGACGGCGAACACCGGCTACCTGGCGCTGCGCCCGCTGCTGGCCGACTTCGTGCTCTCGATGCCCCGCGGGGCGCAGGTGATCTACCCCAAGGACGCCGCGCAGATCGTCGGGTTCGGCGACGTCGGCCCGGGCATGCGCGTGCTGGAGGCCGGCGCCGGGTCCGGCGCGCTGTCGTGCTCGCTGCTGCGCGCCGTCGGCTCGACCGGCAGCCTCACCAGCTACGAGCGGCGTGAGGACTTCGCCGACGTCGCCCGCGGGAACGTCGGCGCCTTCTTCGGCGAGGTGCCGGCGAACTGGTCGCTGCGGCTGGGCGACCTCGCCGACCACCCGGCCGCGGAGGTCGTCGACCGGGTCGTGCTGGACATGCTGGAGCCGTGGGCCGTGCTGCCCACCGTCGCCGCCGCGCTGCGCCCCGGAGGCGTGCTGATCGGTTACGTCGCCACCACCACCCAGCTGTCGACCTACGTGGAGGGGCTGCGGGCCCAGGGCGTGTGGACCGAGCCGTACGCCTGGGAGACGATGCTGCGGCCCTGGCACGCCGAGGGCCTGGCGGTACGCCCCGAGCACCGGATGGTCGCGCACACCGCCTTCCTGGTCACCGCCCGCCGGCTGGCCGAGGGCGCCGTCGCGCCGATGAGGCAGCGGCGCAAGAAGCTCGCCTGAGCGGGGGCCGACAAGGCCCCGCACGTGTCGGGGGGATGACGTCCGGACCCACGGTGCGCGGTCGTTCCGAGCGTGCGGCGCCGTCACCTCCCGCGTGTATAGATTGGCTGCCTGGCTCCCCCCGAGTGTGCGGAGGTGCGCGATGGGCCTCGGTCCTGGCACTGGTCCTGACGAGTTCCGAGCGCGGCGTGAGCGTGACGTCGCCTCCCTGGTGAACCAGATCTCCTACCTCGAGGAGGAGATCGCCCTCCTGCGGCGCAAGGTGACCGACAGCCCGCGGCACGTGCGTGCGCTGGAGGAACGGCTCGCCGAGGCGGAGGGCCGTGCGGCCTTCCTCTCCGAGCGCAACGACAAGCTGGCCGGCACGCTGCGCGAGGCGCGCGAGCAGCTGGTCACGCTGAAGGAGGAGATCGAGCGCCTCGGCCAGCCGCCGTCGGGCTACGGCGTCTTCCTGGAGCGCTTCGACGACGGCACGGTCGACGTGTTCACCGGCGGCCGCAAGATGCGCGTGTCGGTGTCCCCGGACGTCGTCCTCGACGAGCTGATGCACGGCCAGGAGGTCATGCTCAACGAGGCGATGAACGTCGTCGCCGCGCGCGGGTTCGAGCGCGCCGGTGACGTGGTCACCCTCAAGGAGCTGCTCGAGCCGGTGGCCGGTGAACCGCGCCGCGCGCTGGTCATCGGGCACACCGACGACGAGCGGGTGGTGCGCCTGGCCGACTCGCTGGAGGGGCAGCCGCTGCGCAGCGGCGACTCGCTGCTGCTGGAGAACCGCTCCGGCTACGTCTACGAGCGGATCCCGAAGAGCGAGGTCGAGGAGCTCATCCTCGAAGAGGTCCCCGACATCGACTACGAGGACATCGGTGGCCTGGGCCGGCAGATCGAGCAGATTCGCGACGCCGTCGAGCTGCCGTTCCTGCACGCCGACCTGTTCCGCGAGTACGAGCTGCGCCCGCCCAAGGGCATCCTGCTGTACGGCCCGCCCGGCTGCGGGAAGACGCTGATCGCCAAGGCGGTGGCCAACTCGCTGGCCAAGAAGGTCGCCGAGGTGCGGGGCGACGCCGACACCAGCCAGGGCCGGTCCTACTTCCTCAACATCAAGGGTCCGGAGCTGCTCAACAAGTACGTGGGCGAGACCGAGCGGCACATCCGGTTGGTCTTCCAGCGCGCCCGGGAGAAGGCCAGCGAGGGCACGCCGGTCATCGTGTTCTTCGACGAGATGGACTCGATCTTCCGCACCCGCGGGTCGGGGGTCTCCTCCGACGTCGAGTCGACGATCGTGCCGCAGCTGCTCAGCGAGATCGACGGCGTCGAGGGCTTGGAGAACGTCATCGTCATCGGCGCCTCCAACCGCGAGGACATGATCGACCCGGCGATCCTGCGGCCCGGCCGGCTCGACGTGAAGATCAAGATCGAGCGGCCGGACGCCGAGGCGGCGCGGGACATATTCAGCAAGTACCTGACGACGACGCTGCCGATCCACGCCGACGACCTGGCCGAGCACGGTGGCAGCCGCGAGGCGACCATCGCCGGGATGATCCAGTCCACCGTCGAGCGGATGTACTCCGAGACCGAGGACAACCGCTTCCTGGAGGTCACCTACGCCAACGGTGACAAGGAGGTCCTGTACTTCAAGGACTTCAACTCCGGGGCGATGCTGCAGAACATCGTCGACCGGGCGAAGAAGATGGCGATCAAGGACCGTCTGGAGACCGGCACCGGAGGCCTGCGCGTGGGGCACCTGATGGCCGCCTGCGTCGACGAGTTCAAGGAGAACGAGGACCTGCCCAACACCACCAACCCCGACGACTGGGCGCGGATCTCGGGCAAGAAGGGCGAGCGGATCGTCTACATCCGCACGCTGATCTCCGGCAAGGGCGCCGACAGCGGTCGCGCCATCGACACCGCGACCAACACCGGCCAGTACCTGTAACCACCGGACCAGCCCCGCGACGGCCCGGCCCCCGCAGGGGGAGCCGGGCCGTCCGTCGTCCATCCGTCAGGTGGGGCCGAGTGCTCTTGGCACCGTGGTGATCACTCTCTACCTTCCTCCGTGTCCGGAAGGGCTCTCCCAGCACCCGACCAGTGGAGGACCGACCAGTGAAGGCGATCGTGCGGGAGAGGTACGGCTCGGCGGACGTGCTGGCGGTGGCGGAGCTCGATGAGCCGACGATCCGCGCCCACGAGGTGCTCGTGCGGGTCCGGGCGGCCGGCATCGACCGCGGGGTGTGGCACCTGATGACCGGTACGCCTTACCTGCTGCGCCTGGGAACCGGGTTGCGCCGCCCACGGACCCGGGTCCTGGGCGTGGACGTCGCCGGGACCGTCGTGGCGGTGGGCGCCGAGGTGACCGGTGTGCGGCCGGGCGACGAGGTGTTCGGCAGCTGCAGCGGCTCGTTCGCCGAGTACGCGGCCGTGCCCGACGACCGGTGCACCAGGAAGCCGGCGGAGGTGGGCTTCGAGCACGCGGCGGCGCTGCCCTCCTCCTCGGTCACGGCGCTCCAGGCGCTGCGTGACCAGGGCCGGGTGCAGCCGGGACAGCGGGTGCTGGTGATCGGTGCCGGCGGCGGCGTCGGCACGTACGCCGTGCAGCTGGCCGCGGCGTTCGGCGCCCAGGTCACCGGCGTCTGCAGCACCGCGAAGGTGGAGCTGGTCCGGTCACTCGGCGCGGACGAGGTCATCGACTACACCCGGGAGGAGCTCACCGGACGGTACGACCTCGTCCTCGACATCGCCGGGAACCGCACGCTGCGTCGGCTGCGGCGGCTCCTGACACCCCGGGGGACGCTGGTCATCGTCGGCGGCGAGGGTGGCGGGCGCTGGACGGGCGGACTGGACCGCCAGCTCCGCGCCGTGCTGTGGTCCCTCGTCCTCCGCCAGCGGATGCGGTTCTTCGTCTCCACCGCGCGGCGGGCCGACCTGGAGGCCGTCCGGGAGTACGTCGACAACGGTCAGGTGACCACGGTCCTCGACCGGACCGTCGCCCTGGGGGACGTGCCCCGGGCGATGCGTGACCTGGAGCAGGGGCTGGTCCGAGGCAAGGCCGTCGTCGCCCTGTAGCGGCCGCCTAACCTGAGCCCATGAGCGTGCGACGGGTCATGGGGACCGAGCTGGAGTACGGCATCTCGGTGCCCGGGCAGCCGGGGGCGAACCCGACCACGCTGTCCAGCCAGGTCGTGAACGCCTGGGCGGTGGCCGAGGCGCCGGCGCCCCGCCGGCCGCGTTGGGACTTCGAGGAGGAGTCGCCGCTGCGGGACGCCCGCGGGTTCGACCTCTCCCCGGCGGCCGCGCTGGACCACAACGACCCCGACGAGGACTCCGGGATGGCCAACGTCATCCTGACCAACGGCGCCCGGCTGTACGTCGACCACGCGCACCCGGAGTACTCGACGCCGGAGGTGACCAGCCCGCGCGACGTCGTCCTCTGGGACAAGGCGGGGGAGCGGATCATGGCCGAGGCGGCCCGCCGGGCGGCGCGGGTGCCCGGCACGCAGCCCATCCAGCTGTACAAGAACAACACCGACGGCAAGGGCGCCTCGTACGGAGCGCACGAGAACTACCTGATGGACCGGCGGACGCCGTTCATCGACATCATCAAGGGCCTCATCCCGTTCTTCGTCACCCGCCAGGTGTTCGCCGGGGCCGGCCGGGTCGGGATCGGGACCGAAGGGCGCACCGACGGCTTCCAGCTGTCCCAGCGCGCCGACTTCTTCGAGGTCGAGGTCGGTCTGGAGACGACGCTCAAGCGGCCGATCATCAACACCCGCGACGAGCCGCACGCCAACCCCGACGAGTACCGCCGGCTGCACGTGATCATCGGCGACGCCAACCTGGCCGAGCTGTCCACCTACCTCAAGGTCGGGACGGCGGCCCTGGTGCTGGCGGTGATCGAGGCGCGGGCGCTGGACCGCGACCTCACCATCGAGGAGCCGGTCGATGAGCTGCAGGCGATCAGCCACGACCCGTCGCTGACCCACCGGGTACGGCTGCGCGACGGCCGGCGGCTGACGGCCATCGAGGTGCAGCGGGAGTACCTCGCGATGGCGCAGCGGTTCGTCGCCGCGCAGGGCGACGACGACGCCCAGACCGCCGACGTGCTGCGCCGCTGGGCGTCGGTGCTCGACGACCTGGAGACCGACCCGATGCTGCTGGCCGACCAGCTCGACTGGCCGGCCAAGCTGCGGCTGCTGGAGGGGTACCGCCAGCGCGACGGCCTCGCCTGGGGCGACGCCCGGCTCAAGCTCGTCGACCTGCAGTACTCCGACGTCCGCCCCGAGAAGGGGCTGTACCACCGCCTGGTGGCCCGCGGGGCGATGCAGCGGCTGGTCAGCGACGAGGAGGTCACCCGGGCGATGACGACGCCGCCGGAGGACACCCGGGCCTTCTTCCGCGGCGAGTGCCTGCGCCGCTACCCGGCCCAGGTGGCGGCCGCCTCGTGGGACTCGGTGGTCTTCGACGTCGGCCGGGACAACCTGGTGCGGATCCCCACGATGGAACCGCTGCGCGGCACCAGGGAGCACGTCGGCGCGCTGTTCGAGTCGACGTCGACCGCCGCGGAGCTCGTGGACACGATCACCGGCGGCTGACACCGCCCGACCCGCTCGGCCCCGCCGGGCAGCTCATCCGTTACGCCCGTACGTCCGTTATCCCCAACTGGTCGACTGGATCGGCAGGTGGGTCCCCAACGTTGACCGATCACGTTCACGGACGAACTCCGACCCACCACGCGCTCGGTGCGGCGTTGCACCGGCGGCGAACCGTCACACCCCGCGGGTAACTTCTGCGGCAGCGCACCACACCAGCTCAGGAGGGTGACATGGCCACCAGGGACACCGGCGGGCAGCAGCGGTCCACGCGTTCGCGCGAGGAGACCGACGAGGTCGAGGCCTCGGTCGACACCGAGGCGAGCGAGCGCACCAAGGAAGTGACCGACGACGTCGACTCGCTCCTCGACGAGATCGACGGGGTGCTCGAGGAGAACGCCGAGGAGTTCGTGAAATCTTACGTGCAGAAGGGCGGAGAGTAGTCAGTCCGCTACCCCGGGTCATTCCTGTCATGAAGACCTGCCCCGACTGCGGCGAGGAGAAGCCGACCAGGGAGTTCGGCCGTAACCGCACACGCCCCGACGGGCTCTCGTTCTACTGCCTGGCTTGCAACCGCCGGCGCAACGGTGCGTGGTACAGGCAGTCGCGGGTGGCCGTCGGTAAGACCGTGCGCGACCACTCCTGGATCCCCAAGGGTTTCCGCTGGTGTCCCGGTTGCCGACAGGCTGTGGCACACGGCGAGTTCTCCCGGAACTCCCGGCAGCGGTCGGGCTTCGGGAGCCTCTGCCTCAGGTGTCACCGCAAGTCGAGCAACGACGCCTACTGGAAGCGGCAGTACGGGATGACGCGAGCTGAGGTGGCCGCGCTCCGAGCCGGCCAGGGAGACGCCTGTGCCATCTGCAGTGCGTCCGCACCAGAACACCTCGACCACGACCACCAGACCGGCCGGGTCAGGGCCCTGCTCTGTCAACGGTGCAACCAGGGGCTGGGGCTGCTGCAGGACGACCCGAAGGTCCTGAGGGCGGCCGCCGACTACGTGGAAGAGCATCGCGAGCAGCCGGCCGGCGCGGCTCCAGGGCAGATCAGCGAGGTGTCTCGCGGCGACGGCAGGAGCCCGGGATACGTGCGCTGGCTGGCGATGCGCACATCGGCCTGAGCCTTCCCGACGGGTCGACCACCCTGGACCGGTTGGTCATCGGCAGGGTGATCGGCTCGCCGGTAGGGTCGGCGGCGCGCCGCGCGCCGCGTGGACCACGCCGGTGCAGGTCAGCGAGCAGCACGGACAGCCGCCGGACGGCGGCAGGAGAGGCGGATGGGTGAGCGAGTTGGCAACCGGTCGGAGCGGGTTCCCACCCGCGTACCTGGACCGGGTCGGGTCCTCCTTCACCGACTTCCTCGGCACCACCGCGCCCGACCTGCTGCCCGGTCGGCGGACGCTTCCCAGCACGCCGATGGGTGACCTCGCTCCGCACGGCACCACCATCGTCGCGGCCACCTACGACGGCGGCGTGCTGATGGGCGGCGACCGCCGGGCCACCATGGGCAACCTCATCTCCAGCCGCGACATCGAGAAGGTCTACCCGGCCGACTCCTGGTCGGTCATCGGCATCGCCGGCGCCGCCGGCATCGCCATCGAGATGGTCCGGCTCTACCAGGTCGAGCTCGAGCACTACGAGAAGATCGAGGGCGTCACGATGTCCCTCGACGGCAAGGCCAACCGGCTGGCCGCGATGATCCGCGGCAACCTCGGCGCGGCGCTGCAGGGCCTCGCGGTCGTGCCGCTGTTCGCCGGCTACGACCTCGACGCCGCCGAGGGCGCCAGCCCGGGCCGGATCTTCAGCTACGACGTCACCGGCGGCAACTACGAGGAGAGCGGCTACACGGCGGTGGGTTCCGGCTCGCTGTTCGCCCGGAGCTCGCTGAAGAAGACCTGGCGCCCGGGACTGTCGGCCGACGCCGCCACCCGCACCGTCGTCGAGGCGCTCTACGACGCCGCCGACGACGACTCCGCCACCGGCGGCCCGGACATGGTCCGCAAGCTGTTCCCGATCGTCTACCGGGTCGACGCCGAGGGCGCGGTCCGGCTCACCGACGACGAGGTCTCCACCGTCGCCGCCGCCATCGTCGCGGAGCGGTCGGTCACGGACGGGCAGGGCTGACCCCATGACGATGCCGTACTACGCCTCGGCCGAGCAGGTCATGCGCGACCGCTCGGAGTACGCCCGCAAGGGCATCTCCCGTGGCCGCAGCGTCGCCGTGCTCACCTACGACGACGGCGTGCTTTTCATCGCCGAGAACCCCAGCTCCACGCTGCACAAGGTGGGCGAGATCTACGACCGGATCGGGTTCGCCGCGGTCGGCCGGTACTCGGAGTTCGAGAGCCTGCGGGTGGCCGGCGTCCGGCTGGCCGACGTGCGCGGGTACTCCTACAACCGGCGCGACGTCACCGGGCGGATCGTCGCCAACGCCTACGCGCAGACCCTCGGGGCCATCTTCACCGAGCAGATGAAGCCCTACGAGGTGGAGCTGTGCGTCGCCGAGGTGGGCGACACCGCCGACAGCGACCAGCTGTACCGGCTCACCTTCGACGGCTCGGTCGTCGACGAGCCGGACTTCGTGGTCATGGGCGGCCAAGCCGAGGCGGTCACCGGCAACCTGCGCCAGCACTTCTCCGCCGGCATGGGGCTGGCCGAGGCGCTGCGGGTGGGTGTCCAGGCGCTGTCCGCCGTCAGCCCGGCCACCAGCGCCAACGGTGGCGGCCACGACCAGCTGCCGGCCGAGCAGCTGGAGGTCGCGGTACTCGACCGGCGACGCCCCAAGCGCGCCTTCCGCCGGGTCACCGGCGCCGCGCTGCGGGCCCTGCTCAGCAACGAGCCCGCCCCCGCAGCGGCCGCGCCCGTCGAGGCCGCCGGTCACGCGCACGCGCCCAGCGCCCCCGCGCCGGGCACCCCGGCCGGCCTCGGCGACCCCGCGGCGGTCGACACCGCGGGCGGCACCGAGGATGCGTCCGCCCAGCCGGCCACGACCGACGGCGCCGGCGGCGGCACCGAGGGCACCCAGCCCGAGCCGGGCCCGGACACCGACGACACCAGCGACCGGTGAGCGGCGGGGGGGGGGGGGGGGGGGGGGGGGGGGGGGGGGGGGGGGGGGGGGGGGGGGGGGGGGGGGGGGGGGGGGGGGGGGGGGGGGGGGGGGGGGGGGGGGGGGGGGGGGCGGGGGGGGGGGGGGGGGGGG